>JAYSTZ010000311.1:0-9416 GCA_043719365.1 Verrucomicrobiaceae bacterium
TAGTCAACCGATAGGTTATCAAATTTCAGAGGCTTCCGTCCCGCGGGACGGAAGCCTCTGAAATTTGATAACCTATCGGTTGACTACCAGCCTACGTAAGCGGAGGTCGTGTAGTTGTGGCGGCTGTTCCAGCCGAGTTCCGGCGGGAATTCTTCGAAGCCGCCGTGAATCCACGGGATGTTCGACTTATACGGCGGGCGATAGGATAGTTTGACGGTTGGGAATGGGAAGGTGAATACCTCGTAAGCACCGGCACCCATGCGCTGCAAGGTGCGGCCGACACCGCGGAACAAACCGTAACTCCATTCAGCAGCGTTTCCGTTGCGATTGTTGGACTGGACGATGGAGGTCAGAATCTCCGAACTCCCAAAGGCGATGTTCGCAAAGCCTCGCGCGAGTTTCCGCGTGGGACCTTGGTCATTCATCGGTGGATCCTGGATGTCCGCAAGTGCGGTTCCGGCGAGTGCGGCTACGATGCTCAGGCTGAGGAAGCTTTTGTTCATATTGGTTTTTTGGTGAGTGATAGACCAAAAACAGAATCCGGGGCGGTTGGCAACCGGGTTTTTCTTAATAAGCCGAGAGAATTGCAGAAGCGGGCGGTACCGGGCAGGTTTCCCAGTATGACATCCATTCAGATCGGCTTTATCTCATTCACATTTCTCTCTCCGGTGGGACTGTGGATGCTCAGCCGCAAAGTGCGCTCTCCCCGGCTGGCTCGCGGGATCAGCTACTCGTTTGCGGGGATGCTGTTTATCCCCTACGTGCTGAACATGGTCTGGTTGGGCCAAAATGGGATGCTCAGCCCGCGCTACATGCTGCCGATGCAATTGTGCGATTGGGCTGCGTTTGCGACTCTGGCTGCGCTTGTCAAAAGGAAGCCGATGGCGTTTGAGTTGTCGTATTTCTGGGGGATTGCGGGGACGATGCAGGCGCTCTTCACGCCCGCCGTGACGATCGACATGGATTTGCGGACGTGGTGCTTTTTCTTCATCCATTCCGTGATTCCCGCCGGGGTTTTCTGGTTGATGTTCGAGTTTGGGATGCGGCCGCGGCCCGGCGCGCAATGGCGGGTTTTGGCGTGGTCCGAGGTTTATCTCGTTTGCGCGTTACTCGCGAATCGCGCCACCGGGGCAAACTTTGGGTTTCTCGCGAGTCGGCCGGAGCAGAAGACGATGCTCGACTTGTTTCCCGACCCGCACTGGTTCTATGTCTTGTGCATCAACGCGGTGGGCGTCGTCTTTTTTTTCGTTCTGGACCTGCCCTGGATGTTCCGGAGGCGGACGGGAAAAGAGGTTGCTTCTTCTTCAGTTCAATGATGCGCCCCGGCATCCAGCCGACACGGTCCCGCATGTTTGTCGGGCGCGTGTAGTCGAGGATCAAAACCATGCCGGGGCCGGTCTGCAAGGCGTCGATGGGGCGACCGAGCGCCGCGAGAATCCTACCCGCCGGGAATCATCCACGGCCAGACGCGGGCTTGCAGCCAAACGAGCACGCCGACGAGGAGCGCGAGGGCGAGGCTATGCCAGAAGACTGCTTTGAGAATTGTCCCGGCGTCCGGAGCGTCTGCTGCCCCGCCGGTTGCAGTCTGTGCGACGACGATACTTTGGGCGTCGATCATTTTCCCCATCACTCCGCCGGAGCTGTTCGCCGCGCATGTCAGGATTGGCGAAATGCCGGTCTGCTCGGCTGTGACTTTTTGAAGGTTGCCGAAAAGGACGTTGGACGACGTATCGCTGCCGGTCAGCGCGACGCCCAGCCAGCCGAGAAGGGGGGAAAAGAAAGGGAACCACGAGCCGGTGGCGGCGAATGCCAGGCCCATCGTGGTGTCCGTTCCCGAGTATCGCGTCGTGAAGCCGAGCGCCATCATCACCGCAATCGTGAGCAGGGAAATGCGAACGCGCAGCAGCGTCATCCAGTAGATTCGCACCGTTTCGCGGAGTGTCATTCCGAGTAGCGCCGACGAAAGGAATCCAGAGATCAGAAGCGCGGTGCCCGTCGCGGAAAGGTAGTTAAAAGTGTAGGCCGCCTTTTCGATTTCAGGCTTCGGAGCGACCGGCGGAACTTTCTGCACATTCCCGGCGAGCACAGGCACCTGAATGATGGGTGCCTGCCAAGTGCTCACCGCTTTCGCGGAAGGCGCGTAGCCATTGAGCAGCGTCTTGGCGAATGGCGTGGTCCACAGGCCGACCACGAGCGAGAGCAATACCCACGGCAGCCACGGACGGAACGAGTAGCTGCGCGCCACTGATTTCAAATCCTGCGCCGGACGCCAAAAGCGAAGCAATCCGACAAGCGCAACCATTGCAACCACGGCGGATACGATATCGACCAGCCACGGGCCGTGGTAGTTGCTCACGGCGAATTGCGTCACCGCAAACGCACCGCCGCAAACGAAGCACGCAGGCCAGACCTGCACCATTCCGCGCCAGCCTACTTGTGCGGCGACGAGCCAGAATGGGACGATGAGCGAGAAGACGGGAAGTTGCCGCCCGGTCATCGCGCTGAGGTGCATGACATCGAGCCCCGTCACGCTCGCCATCGTGGTGAGCGGAATACCGACGCTGCCAAATGCCACAGGCGCAGTATTGCCGATGAGCGCGAGTTTTGCAGCTTCCAGCGGCTTGAAACCGAGCCCGATGAGCATCGCTCCGCTGATCGCCACCGGCGCGCCAAACCCCGCGCATCCCTCGATAAATGCGCCGAAGCAAAACGCAATGAGCAGCGCCTGGATGCGTCGGTCACCGGCGAGCGATGAGATTTGATCCTTGAGCTGATCAAACGTCCCGGACGCCACCGAGAGTTGGTAAATAAATACCGCGTTCAGCACGATCCAGCCGATCGGAAAAAGCCCGAACGCTGCGCCGTAGCCAGCCGCCGCGATGCCCAGTTGCACGGGCATTTTGAAAACGAACACCGCCACTGCGAGCGCCGAAGCAAGCCCGATGAGCGCCGCGTAGTGCGCACGAACGTGCCAAAATGCGAGCAGCGCCAGCAGCAACACGACCGGGATCGCCGCGACCAGCGTGGACCCTGCCAGCGAGTGGAGAGGATCGTAGTTCTGGGGCCAGGGCATCGCGCGTTACTCCAGCCGCTTGAGCGATGGCAGACGATATTGTTGCTGGACCTGCTGCTCCACTGCGCTAACTTGCGCGGCGTCGAGATAGATCGTCTTGGGGTCTTCTTCAAATTCGACTTTATGGAAGCCGTTGAAAGGCTTTTCCAAGGCGGCGGGAACGTCGGCGAGGCTCTGCAATTCCACGCCGTTGATCTTCGTCACGCGCAGCGTCGTCACTTCCTCGTAGCCCACGGTCGCGGGCGTCGGCAGGACGCGCGTCAGGAAGACGATTTTCTTTGGCCCGTTCTCGAAAAGCTCGGACTGATAGCGGTCCATATAGACGGCCCGTTCCGGCGCACGCCGAAGCCAGTCCGCCCCGAAATCCCGGAGCATCTGCCGAGAGAGTTCCTGCAAAACAAGCCCGCCCAGAATGTAGAAGCGCGGCGCTTTATCCATGATGTAAGGGTCGATCACGTAGTCCGAAGGCGACTTCCTCGAAAGGGTCGCATCGAGAGTCATCGCTACGCCTTCGCGGAGGATGTGGAGCTTCACCGCATCGCCGACAAAGTGCATCGTGCTGAAAATGTGCCCGGTCGGAATCTTGCCATATTTTGGGTGCGGGAAATTGCCATCTTGATCCACCGCGAGTTCATCCACGCCTACCAGCACGTCGCCTTTCTTCACGCCCGCTTTTGCTGCGGGGCCGTCCTTCGCGACGTTGTTGATGTAAACGCCGCCCATTACATCGGCCGGCACTTTCGCGTAGCGCCGGAGCGCAGGATCGCGCATCGCACTCATCCCGTAGCCGGCGCGCGGAAAGCCGTCGTATTTTCCGTCTGCCGCATCCTTGAGAAAATGCTCGATCACGGGCGCAGGGACGAGGTTCGCGTTGTTCGACGCATTGTCATACGCCATGAGCACGCCGGTGAGTTTCCCATCGCGCACGACCGGGAGCGTGAAGCTGCTGTCGCGCCCCTGCATCTGCACCGTCATGCGATAGATCAAAAACGCTCCATCGACCGGATAGACGAGGTTTTCTGCTGTTGTCAGCGGGCCGTCCGTCTTGAGCAGGCGTCCATTGCTTTCGAGCTGCCAGACCGTGAGCTGGTCCCCGATGTTGCTTTCCGCGACGGCGAGTTGAGGGATGCCCTTCATGAACTCCGCGTCGTCGGTTTTCAAAAGCGCGAGATTCGCCTCGTAGTCCACCACTTCAACGGTCGCGGGCACCTTGCGTCCGCCTTCCGGCGACTCAAATTCGACGAACGCCGCATTGGCCGCGAGGTCGCCGGTGACGAGCACTTTTCCGCCCTCCAGAACAGCACCGATGGCGCGCTTGGTTTGCGGTTGTTTCTTCCCCCACGGGCGCAGGAAATCCCACGGCTGGCTGGTGATATTGACGCGCACGACGCTCAGTTTGTCCTCCGCGTGGAGTGACAGCGTAGCGAGGGCGGCGATGGCAAAAATAGATGTGCGAAGCATGTCGGTAATAAAATGTGGGTTACTCGGTTCCTTCCGCGATATTCGACTCGCGCTGGACGTTGTAGCGTTTGCGGATGCGCTCTCTCGCAGCCTCTCCATCGGCGGCGTTAAGAACCAGCGGCCGTCCGGTTCCTTCAAACCCGATGACGAGCTGTTCAGCCTTCTGCTCAAAGGCTTCCGAGAGCTCCTTCAAATTGCGGATCGCCTTCCCGTTCACCGTCTCCACGATTCCTTCGCGGAACTCTTCCAGATAAGTATTGATCGGGTCGGGAAGCAGCGTCGTGAGGACGATGGCCTCATCGCGATCCTTGTAGAGTTCGTCGTCCACAAAGTGCGTGAAGAAATACATCACGCGCGGATTTTGAAATTGATACGTGGCCATCAGATTCCGATTCAACGGCTGGAAAAGCAGCCCCGCATTCATCACGTAACGCGGCGGCACATAGCTGTTGGCCTGATGCGTGTACGGGAATGGGACTTTAAACGTCACCTCTTCCTTCATCGGTTTCCCATCCCGCAGGATGTCGAATTTCACAGTGTCGCCCTTGAACTTCCGTTCCGCGACCTCTGCGAGAATCACGCGCTCGCCTTCCAATTCCACGAGCCCATCGCTCGCGATATCGACGTTGTCGATTTTCAAAAGAACGTCGCCCGCTTTCAAGTGGCCAAAGCAAGCACTCGCGCTCCCGACCTCCGTAACTACCACACCGCGGTCATCGTCCGGCAAGCCCAGCGCCTTGCGATGCGCAGGATTTTGAAGCGGGAAAGTCGTCACGCTCAAGTCCACGTAGCGGTCATACTTTCCATCAGAAATGTCCTTCAAAAAATGCTGAACCACCGGCGTCGGAATCATGTAGCCGACATTCTGCGCGACATCGCCGGTGAAGCCCTGAAACGCAACGCCCACGACCTTGCCATCCTGCAACACCGGCCCGCCCGAGTTGCCGGGATTGATCGCCGCGTCGATCTGGATGCAGAGATGCGAATCCATCACCGAATGCGAATACGTCCGGAAATCGATCCGCGAAACCACACCGCGCGTCACGCTGAGGCGGTCGCCGCCAATCGGGTATCCATAAACGGAAACCGTCGTCTCAATCTCCGGCACACCGCCGATCGGGAACGGCTTCACGTCTTTCCAAAAGTCCTTATCCTCCACCTTCAAAATCGCCAAGTCGCAGTCGTGGGCGATGTGCTCCACGGTGGCGACATACTTTTTCGGGTCGCCTTCTTTTTCCACCGTGAGCAGCCGCGCATTTGAGACGACATGCGCATTCGTCATCAGCCGGTCCTTCGCCACCGCCCAGCCCGTCCCCGAGCCGCCGCCGATTGCGCCCGGAAGCCACGGCACACGATAGTTGAACTCCTGCGCCGTATTATTGATACGGGCGAGAGACTTTCGGATTTCCGCCTGCTGCGCGAAAGCGCTGGAGACGGCGAGAGCGGGAATAAGGAGCCAGGAAAGCTTCATGAGGCGCGGAAGATGAACGGATGAATTGTGGAAGTAAACCGTGATTCGACAAAGGATCGCCCTGGAAGTTCAAAGAAACCGCCCGTAATGAAAAAACCCGTATTCAGGCTTGCGCCCGAACGCCGAACCGCTTACTTCCCACCCTCCGTTTTACGGAACGGGTTGGTAGCTCAATGGTAGAGCAGCGCCCTTTTAAGGCGTTGGTTGCGGGTTCGAGTCCCGCCCAACCCACTCCCCGGTTTTCTCTGGAAGGCTGATGGGAAGAGGCTTTCAGAGTCGCGTGGTCTTTGAATGCGGACTCGTAAGGTCGCGCGTGGAAACGCCATAAAACGACGTCTGTTCGGCAAGCAATCCCGCCTCTGAACTTCGGTTCACGCCGTCTCCGCCCCCAATCGCACGCCGCGCGAGAAAATCCGGGCGATGGAGTTTCGGCTGGAGAGCTTCAGGGCGCAGATTCGCCCCACTCAGCGATAACCGTCGAGGCACTTGTCAGATTGAGTTCGGTTCTTCTCGCCTCGCACGGGATACCGACTGTAGCACTATTCCGAACATACACAGGGAATGACGAATCAGCCGCCCATCTCGGGTCTCAAAGACAACCACCGACGCGGCAATGTCGGCGACTTCCTGCGCGGAAAACTCCGACTCGGCGCGGATCTGTCTTTCGTGTCCGCATACTTCACCATTTACGCTTACGAGGCATTGCGGGCGGAACTGGATCAGATCGTTCACCTGCGGTTTCTGTTTGGCGAGCCGAGCTTCATTCAATCTCTCGACCCCGCGAAAACCCGAGAGAAGGCCTTCAGCATCACCGACGACAAGCTAGAACTGAAAAACAAGCTTGAGCAGAAGCGCGTGGCCAAAGAGTGCGCAGATTGGATTCAGCGGAAAGTCGAGATTCGTTCCGTCACCCAAGCTGGGTTCCTGCACGGGAAGATGTATCACATCGACAATGCCGGCGTGGAGGATGCGATTCTCGGAAGCTCCAATTTTACGGTGCGAGGACTCGGGCTTGCCGCGAGCGGAAACAACATTGAGCTAAATCTGGAGGTGGATAGTAGTCGCGACCGTCGCGATCTGAAAACGTGGTTCAATGAACTCTGGAACGATCACAACTTGGTGCAGGACGTAAAGGGTCAGGTGCTGAGCTATCTGGAGCAACTCTACCAGAACCACTCCCCGGAGTTCATTTACTACAAGACCCTCTACCACATTTTCGACCGCTTCCTTGGCGACGCCGGGAAGACCGCGGAAGAACTCGGCAAGACCACGCTTTTCGAGACCGGAATCTGGGGTGCCCTGTTCAAATTCCAGCAGGATGGAGCGAAAGGGGCCATCAACAAGATCCTCAAGCACAACGGCTGCATTCTCGCGGACAGCGTCGGTCTGGGAAAAACTTACGAAGCACTTGCGGTGATCAAATACTTCGAGTTGCGCAACGAACGAGTGCTCGTTCTCTGCCCGAAGAAGCTGCGCGAGAACTGGACGGTTTATAAGCTCAACGATCAACTGAACCCGTTCGGCAACGACCGCTTTCGTTACGACGTTCTTTCACACACGGATCTCAGCCGGGACAGGGGCAAGACCGGTGACATCGATCTCAGCACGATCAACTGGGGCAACTACGACCTCGTCGTCGTGGATGAATCGCACAATTTCCGAAACAACACGCCGGGCAAACGGGACGAGGATGGAAACTTGATCCGCAAGAGCCGCTACGAGCGCATGATGGACGACATCATCAAGGCCGGCGTGAAAACCAAGGTGCTTCTGCTCTCTGCGACGCCCGTCAACAACGACCTCAAAGACCTCCGCAACCAAATCTACTTTCTCACCGAGGGTAAGGATGATGCGTTCAAGGACACTATCGGCATCGGCAATCTCAAGGAGACGCTGCGGCGCGCGCAAACGAACTTCACCAACTGGGCGAAACAGCACCCGTCGAAGCGCAAAATCCGCGACCTTCTGGAGCGCCTCGGTTCCGATTTCTTCAAGTTGCTCGACGAACTCACGATTGCGCGGTCACGGAAGCACATTCAGAAATACTACGCAGCGACTATCGCAGAACTCGGTGGCTTCCCGAAACGCGACAAGCCGGTTTCCTGCGCGCCGGACATTGACCTGCAAGGCCGCTTCCTCTCCTACGACAAACTGAACCAGGAAATCAGCGCTTACAAACTCTCGCTCTTCAGCCCGTCCACCTTTGTGCAGGACCGCTACAAATCGCTCTACCAGTCCTCCGAGCGAGACCCGTTCAGTCAAGCGACGCGCGAACATTACCTCATCGGCATGATGAAGGTGAATTTCCTCAAGCGCCTCGAAAGCTCCGTTGAAGCGTTCGAGATTACGATGGAAAACACCATCCGAAAGATTGAGAAGCTGGAGCGAAAAATCGCCAACTTCAAAGCCGCGCCGACCCAGAACCCCGAATCGAATGAGCTCGAACTCGAACTTGGTGACATCGGCGAAGAAGAAGACCCCGACGGAGCGCAGATTGTCGGTGGGAAGTTCAAATATCGCCTCGAACATCTCCGCCTTGATGACTGGTTGAAGGGGCTGAAGGCTGATAAGGATCAGCTCACGATCCTTCTGAACGCAGCCGAGGCCGTGACGCCGGAGCGCGATGCAAAGCTCGCCGAACTCAAAGCATTGATCACAAAAAAGGCGAAGCAGCCGCCGACCACGAAAGACGGACGGCCCAACCGAAAAGTGCTCGTCTTCACGGCCTTTGCCGACACCGCCAAGTATCTCTACGATCAGCTTGCGGAGTGGGCGCAATCCGACCTCGGGATTTGTTCCGCACTCGTCACGGGCAGCGGCGACAATCGCACCAATTTCCAGCCCGGTGGTTACACGAAGGCGACCGAGTTCAACCACATCCTCACGAACTTTTCGCCCCTTGCGAAAAACCGCGAGAAGATGTCTTCCATGCCGCAAAATGGGGAGATCGACCTGCTCATCGCGACGGACTGCATCAGCGAGGGCCAAAACCTCCAGGACTGCGACTATCTCGTCAACTACGACATCCACTGGAACCCCGTCCGCATCATCCAGCGATTCGGCCGCATCGATCGTCTCAAGAGCCGGAACCACTCCGTTCAACTCGTCAATTTCTGGCCCACGGAAGACCTCAATAACTACATCAATCTCAAGCACCGTGTCGAAGCCCGCATGGCGCTCGTCGATATCGCTGCAACCTTTGAGGACAACCTTCTCAAGGCCGACGACCTTGAAGAGCTGATTCAGGACGACCTCAAATACCGCGACAAACAGCTCCTCCGTTTGAAGGACGAGATTCTCGACATGGACGAGCTGAACGAAGACGGTATCTCGCTCTCGGAGTTTACGCTCGATGACTTCCGGATCGATCTTCTGAAATACCTCGAAGCCAACCGCGACAAACTCGCAGCC
>JAYSTZ010000312.1:0-3849 GCA_043719365.1 Verrucomicrobiaceae bacterium
TTATACGGCGGGCTTCTTCGGCCGCAAGTCGGCGATGGTTGCGTTCGAGTTTCTCGGGTATCCCGAGCTCTTGACGGAGGTCATCGGCGGTGTCGCCGCGGGCATGCTGACTTATGTCGCCATCAACGCGGTCAGTCGCATGCTTTTCCGAAAGAAGAACAAGGATATCGTCGAGCGCAGTTCGCGTATGCGTTCGGGAACGATGGGCGCACTTCTCGGTTTTGCATTCGCGTTTGTTCTCTTCGTCGTGAGCTATTACGCAATTCGCATGATGGGCACGATCGCCTCCTCGAAAATGCACGTGATTCACGCAGAGGAGGAGGCCGCGAAGCAATTCCCCAACGCTGTCCATCCACCGGCGGAGGAGCCGCCCGCATTGATCCGGGGCCTCGCAAAGCTGAACGAGGCGCTGAATGAAGGGCGCACCGGCGAAGTTTTTCACAAAGTGGACCGGGTTCCCCCAAACGTTTACGCGATTCTCTTCAAGCTCGGCATCATGGTCTCGCGCGAGGAGTCCGTGGATCGTTTTCTCTCATACCCCGGCGTGGCCACACTGGCCCGCCACCCGAAGATCGTCGGGCTCAAAAACGACCCCTCAGTCGCCGCGCTTTTGGAGAGCAAGAGCTACCTGAAAATGCTGCGCAACGAAAAGGTCGTGGCCCTCGCCAACGACACGGTTTTCGCGGAAGAAATCAAGGCGATGGACTTCGAGAAGGCTATCGACCACGCAATCAAAGGCGTGGTGCCGACGGCTCCGGCAGCGCAGTAGTTTTTCCCAGCCGCAGGCGGGGCGTGATTAAAAGTGGAAAGTAGCCCGCGAGTCCCTTCGCGGCAAAAGCCTAACGGCGCAGCCGCACGAAACAAAAGTGTCGCTTCGCGAGTGGTGTTGAGCCGCGAAGGGACTCGCGAGCTACTTTGCGCTTCGCGCCATTCCACTTTTAAGCACACCCCGCAGGGCGGGAAAGGCGGGTAAAACGGGCCAGATGACCGTCGCAAAGCCCAGTTTTGCCGCAGCCCGGTGGCATTAAGCACTTACATCGGTTCTTCCCTGATATTTGGAGAATATTCACCAATATTTTCAAAATATGAGAGAAGATCCGGGAGATCTTGGTTCCGATTTCTGAGATTTTCCGTAAATCTCGGCAGATATGACCTAAAACGCGGCGGGTCTTACGTAAGATGCCGCAGGGTTTCCTTAAGATCTGTCAGGTCCTCCGTAAGGCACGGAGAATATCAGGTAAGACGCGCCGGATCTTGTCTAATACACAGGGTGTCTTAACCCGAGCTCCGGGATATTACGTAAAATTCGCCGTGTCTTCCCTTTGATTCCGGGAGTCGTAGCTAAAATCCGGCGATTCTGAGCAGGGTGACGAAGAGTAGTCCGCGAAGCTTGGGAAGGCGAATCCCTTGGCGAGCTCCGGTGCGCTTGTTCACGCTTTTTCTTGCTCGATGCGGGGGAAAAGTGGAGTGGGCGTGCCGAGTTGGTGCCCATCGGTGAGGCCTCCCCAAACGGCGTCGGCGAGCGTTTGCTTGGTGCTCACGCCGAGTTGCGCGAGGATTGCTGCGGCGGCGCGAGGGACCACCGGAATCATGAGAATGGCGATGATGCGGAGGTTTTCGGCGAGCGTGTAGAGGACGGCGTCGAGCTTGTCGGCTTGGGTCGGGTCTGCGGCTAGACTGAACGGGCGCTCGGTGTCGATGAACTGGTTGCACGCGGTCGCGTAATTCACCGCAGTCTCCAGCGCGGAGTGAACGCGGTTCTCATCCATCGCTTCGCAATATGCGGCGACAAAAGAATCGGGCGCGGGGCCGGGCGACACGGCTTGTTTCACGAGGCGGCCCTCGCGGTATTTCAGCGCCATGTTCAGCGACCGATTCAGCAGGTTGCCGATGCTGTTGCCGAGGTCGGTGGCGTAGCGGCTGAGGAGCCGATCGTCGGTGAACTCCATATCGCCGCCGACCGAGCAGTCGCGCATCAGATAGTATCGCAGGGCATCGGGGCCGCAGCGTTCGGCGAATCCCGTGATTTCGTCTTCCGGCGTGACGGGCTTGCCCTTTTTTGATGCGGCTTCGTTCTGTTTTGCAAAGCCGAGACGGATTCCCGCGGCGATGCTGTCCGCGACGGAGACGGGGTCTTTGATGTTGCCGAGCGATTTGCTCATTTTTTCGCCGCCGATATTGATGTAGCCGTGCACGAGCATACGCGGCATGTCGGCGTCGCTGAAGCCCATCGCTTTCAACATGCACAGCCAGTAGATGCCGTGCGCGGGGATGATGATGTCCTTGCCGATCACGTGCAGCGCGGGCCACGCGCAACCCAGCGCAGGTGCGTTCGGAAATGACGGCAGCAACTTCCCGTCGGCGACGGCCTGCTTGTAGCCTGCAAAGCTGATGTAGTTGACGAGTGCGTCGAACCACACAAACGTCACGCAGTCTGCGTCGAATGGAATCTCGATTCCCCACGAGAGGCGTGCTTTTGGGCGTGAAATGGAAAGGTCGCCCTCGATTTTCGCAGCCGCATTGCGCAGCTCCGTCTGGCGGTATGCGGGAGTGATAAGAGCGGGTGTGGAGTCGATGAACTCGAGCAGCCAGTCTTTGTATTTTGTGAGGCGGAAGTACCAGTTCGTTTCCTCTAGTTCCTCCACCTTTCCCCACTCAGGGCCGAATGTGCCGTCGGGGCCGCGGTCTTTATCCGTGAGGAATTGCTCCTGCCGCTCGCTGTAAAACCCTTTGTACGGCGCGGAGTAAATCTCGCCTGCGTCGTAGAGCGACTGAAGGATTTCGCGCACGCACTCTTTATGAAGCGGGTCGGTGGTCGCGGCCCATCCGTCATACTTTACGTCGAGCCGCTTCCACAGGGCGCGGAATTTCTCGCTCAGCGCATCCACGAACGCTTGTGGACCAACGCCGTCTCTTGCCGCAGATTGCTGCACTTTTTGTCCGTGTTGATCGACGCCTGTGAGGAAGTAAACGTCGTCGCCTTTCAGCCGGTGATATCGGGCAATGACATCCGCGAGGATCTTCTCATACGCGTGGCCGATGTGCGGCGGCGCGTTCGTGTAATCGATGGCGGTGGTGATGAAAAACGGCTTGGACATGTGGCGGCACGATGGGGGACAGAGGCGGTGGAATTCAACCTAGAATCTCGGGCGTGTTTCTATCCCCGCAAATCGAGCGTGAATGGGAAGTCGCGGTTCACGGGCTCGGGCGGCGGGACTTTGACTCCTTGCGTGTGGCCTTGGGTGACGAAGCGGGCGAGGCGGCGGGCCTCGGCTTCGTAGCTATTCACGGGGAAGGTGTCGTAGCTGCGTCCACCGGGATGGACTACGTGATACTGGCATCCGCCGAGGCTGCGTTGGTTCCATGTGTCGAAGAGATCAAACGTGAGCGGCGCGTGCGGCGCGATGGTGGGTTGCAGGCAGTTTGGCGGCTGCCATGCGCGAAAGCGGACACCGGCGACGCCTTCGCCGTTGGTGCCCGTCGGACGAAGCGGAACACGACGACCGTTGCAGAGCAGGATGAACCGTTCGCCCACGAGGCCGCGCGCTTTGAGCTGCATTCGCTCCAGCGAGCTGTCCACGTAGCGGACGGTGCCGCCGGTTGCGCCTTCTTCGCCGAGGACGTGCCACGGCTCCAGCGCGGTGCGGAGTTCCACTTCGACATCGCGCTGCGAGAAGTCGCCGATGCGCGGAAACCGAAACTCGAAATGCGGCGCAAACCATTCGAACTCGAACGGGTATCCGGTGTCGCACAAGTCGCGGATGACTTCGCGGAAGTCGGTCTCGCAGAAATGCGGGAGCATCCAGCGGTCGTGGAGATCGGTGCCCCAGCGAACGAGTTCGTTTTTGT
>JAYSTZ010000313.1:0-3848 GCA_043719365.1 Verrucomicrobiaceae bacterium
CAAGAGAGCGCATCGCGCTGGCTTTCGTCCTACCGTGAGCGGATGAGGAAACGTGAAAAGACGCGGGAAAGCGGGGCAGGCGAGAAAAATGAAAAAACAACACTCGATGGTTCTGAATCAAGCGATAATGACCCACACTCAGGGCGGGGAAATGGGGTCAGGCGACATGAAAGCTGATAAACACAGTGGAAACGGGGTCAGGCGATAATAAAGAAATGAAGCGGGCTGGAGGAGACGAAAGAAAGGCAGCGGAGCGGCGGTGACAGACTGATTATTACACGCCGTCCCTTGCCGGGAGATGTTGCCATCATGCGCGACGCGCTCCTTGCAACGAGACGATGGTGCCGAAAATGAGGCATCCAAGAGCAGTCGCATCACGCTCCCCGTCGCACCGCCTGTCGATATTGGCGAGGTGTGCAGCCGATCGTTTTTTTGAACACGGTTGCGAAATACTCGGGGTGGAGGAAGCCGGCGCGGCCGGCGATTTCGGCGGGCTTCATTTCCGTCTCCATGAGCAGGCGGCAGGCGGTCTGGATTTTGCGTTTCTGGATCGCGTCGAGCACGGTGCCTCCGAAGTGCGCGCGGAATCTCCGCTGCAAGACGGAACGCGAGAGTCCCGCCGCGCGTGCCACGTCGTCCACGCTGAGTTTCTCGCGCGACTGCCTGTCGATGAATGCGAGCGCCCGCTGCAATTGCGGGTCGGCCACTTGCATGAGGTCGGTGGATTGACGCGCGATGACGTCGCCCGGTGAAATCAAGACCTGCCGCTGCTTGGGCGCGATGCCCTTCATCATTTGGTTGAGCAGTTTCGCCGCTTGATACCCGACTTCCGCGTGGGCTGCGCGGATGCTGGTGAGCGCGGGGCACGCGATGCTGCACAGCGCTTCGTCGTCGTCCACGCCGATGACCGCGAGGTCCGCCGGCACCGGCACGCTTTCGCGGCGGCTTGTCTGGAGAAGGTCGCTCGCGAGTTCGTCGTTGCACACCATTACGCCCGCGCGCTTCGGCAGCGACTTCAGCCACTGCGCGAGCCGCTTTTGCGAAGCCCCGCGAAACCGCGCCGCACGCTCCACCTCCAAAACAAGCGGACGATACCCGAGCGACTGCGCCGCTTCGGCAAACGCATCGCGCCGCTGCTCGGACCAGTTCTCGCCTTTGAACCCGTAAAACCCAAGGCTCGCCGGACGCTGGGAAGACAGATGCTCCACCGCCAGCCGCGCCAGCGCCGCATTGTCCACATGCACGAGCGGAAACGGCGTGTCCTTCACCAAGCCGAGCACATCCACAACCGGCAGCCCCGTGCGCTGAAGGGTCCGCGCCATCTCCGGCGAAGACACGCGCGCAATGATACCACTCCCCTTCCAAGGCCGGATCCAGTCCGGCGCGGCATCGAGCAGATTGCGCGGCTCATGCACGACCGACCACGGATGCCCCTCGCGGAGAAAGCGACCGATGCCCTTCAATATCTCACGCCCCGAGACGATGGCAGTCTCCACGAGCAGCGCGACCTGCCGTGCTTTTCCTGCTGCGGGTGAGTGGTTGGTGGTTTTCAATGGCCGTAGAAAAGGGGAAATGACGGAAAGGGAAAAGCAAACATGCGCAATGGCGCGCTATCGATCCACGTTGCACATCCGGCAGCATCTTGCGGAGTTCGGCGAAGGCTGCGGGTGGGAATATCGAGTTCGCGGAGTCGCTTACGCCAGGCGTTTGAGGCGGAAAACTCACCGCGAATGATGATTTTGCGGTCCTTCTCGGCTCTTTGCTTGCAATTTGCGTTTGAGGCGACTATTCCGCGCGCTCAATTTTTCGAAACTAAATACTATGCCACTTACTACCATCACCGCCATCGTCGGACGCCAAGTTATTGATTCCCGCGGGAATCCAACTGTGGAGGCAGAAGTCCATCTCGCCTGTGGCGCAGTGGGCCGCGCAGCAGTGCCGAGCGGCGCAAGCACCGGTGAACATGAAGCGTGGGAATTGCGCGATGGCGTGAAGGATCGCTACCTCGGCAAGGGTGTGACGAAAGCGGTGGCGAATGTGAACAAGAGCATCGCAGACGCGATCGAAGGCTTCGATGCTTGCGACCAAGTGGGTGTGGACGGCGAGATGAACGCGCTGGACGGAACGCCGAACAAGTCGAAGCTCGGCGCAAACGCGATCCTCGCGGTGTCGATGGCGACGGCGCACGCCGCGGCTCAGGCGCTGGGCCAGCCGCTTTTTCGCTACCTCGGCGGTGTAAATGCGAAAGTCCTTCCAGTGCCGATGATGAACATCATCAACGGCGGTGCGCACAGCGATGCACCGATCGATTTTCAGGAGTTCATGATCATGCCGAAGGGCGCGAAGAGCTTCAGCGAGGCCATCCGCTGCGGCGCTGAAATTTTCCACGCGCTGAAGGGCGTGTTGAAAGGCCGCGGATTGAGCACGGCCGTGGGCGACGAAGGCGGATTCGCTCCGAACTTGAAAGACGCAGACGACGCGATCGAAACCATCGCCGAAGCGGTGAAAAAGGCCGGTTACAAGTTCGGCAAAGACGTGTTCATCGCGCTGGATGCTGCGAGCTCGGAGTTCTACGACAAGGTGAAGAAGCAATATGTCTTCAAGAAGAGCAGCGGTGAGCGCATGAGCGCCGATGAGCTGGTGGCCTACTACAAGCGCCTGTGCGCGAAGTTCCCGATTGTCAGCATCGAAGACGGATGCGCCGAGAACGACTGGGCCGGCTGGAAGAAGCTCACCGACGCACTGGGCGACAAGGTGCAGATCGTTGGAGACGATCTTTTTGTGACGAATGTGGACTTCCTCCGCAAGGGAATCGAGACCGGCACGGCGAACTCCATCCTCGTAAAGGTGAACCAAATCGGAACGCTCACCGAGACGTTTGACGCGGTCGAATTGGCCAAGGAAAACCGCTACACGGCGGTCATCTCGCATCGTTCGGGTGAGACCGAAGACTCCAC
Source organism: Verrucomicrobiaceae bacterium (assembly GCA_043719365.1). Classification (GTDB taxonomy): domain Bacteria; phylum Verrucomicrobiota; class Verrucomicrobiia; order Chthoniobacterales; family Chthoniobacteraceae; genus SXWH01. The sequence continues at coordinate 2,958 of JAYSTZ010000313.1, forward strand.
AATCGCAGACATCGCAGTGGCGACGAATGCAGGCCAGATCAAGACTGGATCGATGTCCCGCACGGACCGTGTGGCGAAATACAACCAATTGCTACGCATCGAAGAAATTTTAGGTGAAAATGCCATTTACGGCGGGAAGATGCGCTGCTAAGAAGCACACGTAGCTCAACCACTTTGCAAGACCTCTCCGAAGAATTCACATCATCCGGCGATAAGATCTGGCCCAAGCTGAACCTGTTGTTCGGTGCCATGATCGCTCTCGTCATCGGTGTGACCGTCCTCTACCGAACGATGCCGGTTGTCAGCGAGAAAACGAGCCAGGATGCACGGATTTCAAAGCTGGAAGAGGCAATCGATAAGGCGGAGATGACGAACAAGCGGCTCGTCCGCGAGGTCGATGCGCTGCATCGCGACCCGGAATATGCCGGAATCGTTGCCCGCGACCGCCTAAACTTGGTGCGCGAAGGTGAAACGATTCTCAGAATCGAACCGAAGAAATAGCCCGTCGGCTGTTTCAGTCTCCGAAATCCATGAAAGCTTTTGTCATCATCGCCTCGGTCTGTCTCCTTGCCGCGTGCAAGCCCGTCGATTTCGCGAAGCAAAGTCAGCTTTCCTTGCAAGACCGCGCCTCTGCGGTGGCCACACTGCGCGCGAATGCGGCGGCGCTGAATGCCGGGGATTTGGAAGCGCTGGAACGCACGTTGTATGACGACTCGGGAGTCCGCAGCGCGCAACAGATGATTGCGCATTATGCGCCAATCGTCGGGGTCCGCAGAGTGAAAGTAACCTCCGAAACGCAGGAGTCCATCGTAGTGGAATATGAACAGACGATCGAGGTCCGGAAGGGGCAACTTCCTTTCTCTTCCGCACTCGTGCAGTCCACGCTTTCGC
>JAYSTZ010000314.1:0-1670 GCA_043719365.1 Verrucomicrobiaceae bacterium
CGCGCGCAGAAGAGCAAGCGCCCACCGAGGAGCCGCTCGTCGTTCTCACGGATTCCCCCGATTTCGGCCAGTCACTCCTCGTCGCCCCCGCCACGGAAAATGAGCAATTCGATGCCGCGGAATCGCTGAGCCGGGAATTCGGGCCGACGGTGACGAATGACGAAATCCCGTCCGGGCGCTGGAAAGTCACGCCGCATCTGGAAGCGCGCGTCACTTTCGACGACAATATTTTCATCCAGAAGCACAACCGCGTGGATGATTTCATCTTCACGCTGTCGCCCGGCGTCGCGATCGGGATTTGGGATGCGGAAAAGCGGCGCACGGATGGTTTTCTCGACCGGCAGGATGCGGCAACGGAGATCGACAAGGGACGTGGGAGCTTTTTTGCGGCGGATTACACGGCGATCCTGCTCGGTTTTGCGAAGACGGATTCGCAAAACGCGTTTGATCAGGATGCGCGGCTTGATGGGCGCTGGCAGGCGGAGCGGTGGTCGCTCGGCGGCGGCGTGCGATACGAATCGAAATCGGAGTCGAATACGGACATCGGCACGCGCATCCGGCGGGAGACGACTTCGGCGGAGGTGGTCGCGAGTTATCGCGTTTCGGATAAAACGGCGATCGATGCCAGCGCTTCGTTTCGCTCGAACAAGCCGGAGGACTACGTGCGGACGACTGGGTGGAAGGTGGAGAGCTTTGTCTCGTATGAAGCGACACCGCTCGTGCGGATCGGGCTCGGGGGAGCGTTTGGCGGGGTCGCGATGGAAAGCGGCGCGGATGATGTTTTCGAGCGAATTCTGGCTCGGGCGGCTTACAAGTTCAGCGAGAAATTGGACTTTGAAATGCGAGGTGGCGTCGAATTTCGGCAGTCCGACGGGCAGGCGGGAGACCGGACGAATCCGATTTTCAGTTTCGTGGCGAATTACGAACCGTCGGCAGGCACGCGCATCGGCGTGGAGGCTTTCCGCTCGGTCGAAACGTCCGAGTTTCACCCGGAAGAGAGCTACGAGCGCACGGGGATCACGGCGAGTTTTCGTCGTGCCATCCGGCCGGGTATCCATTTGCGGCTTGATGCCGGGTATCAGGAATCCGATTACAGCGGCCTCGCGAATGAATTGGGTCGTCACGACCGCTACTTTTTCGTTCGCCCCGGACTGCTCTACAATTTCGCCGACTGGGGAAATGCAGGGCTAACTTACGAGTTCCGCAAGAACGAATCAAACAGTGAAATCTCCACTTTTTATAATAATCAGGTGAGTTTTCAAGTTAATATTGTTTATTAGCGCGGATAGTGCTGACTCTTTCTTGCTATAAAAATGGTTTTTAACATATTTATAGTATCTGTCGCGGCAGCCACCTTTCTGGCGGGAACACTTGCATCAGCCGAAGATATTTCCGCTCCGGCTCGCCCGGCGGTCGAGGGAAAGTCGGGTATTTCGCCAAATCACGTCCTCGCACCGAACGAATCGATTCAAATCAAAGTCTTCAACGAGCCGGAACTCGATACCTCCGTGCGCATCGCTGAGGACGGGAAGATCACTTTTCCTCTCATTGGCGAGGTGAAACTCGGCGGGCTCACCGTTCAGAAGGCGAGTGAATTGATGCGCGACCGGCTCTCGGCGCGTTTCCTCGTAAATCCGCAAGTGAGCATTTCGCTCGTCGAAATGAACCGC
>JAYSTZ010000315.1:0-3842 GCA_043719365.1 Verrucomicrobiaceae bacterium
TCATACGCCGAGCCGCGCAGGACGTATTGTTCGGCAACGCATTTCTCGGCGTCCAAAATCCAATACTCGCCGACGCCGTGCCCTTCGTAATCGTCATACTTCACCTTGCGGTCCCGCCCTTCGGTGGAGTCCGAGAGGACTTCGACGATGAGGTCGGGGATGGGGAACTTCATCGTGTTCGGCTTTAGCTTCGCGACCTTCTTGCTGCTGAAAAACACCACATCCGGCTCGTAGTCATTGCGGGGGAAAACGCAGAGGCACTTCTCGCATTTCACCTCCCCCAGCTGGTGGATATCCACGTAAGTGCTGACGAGTCGTAGCACTTTCGTCGTCACATCCAGATGCTTGTTCTTCGCGGGCGAATGAAGAATCACCTCGCCTTCGATAAACTCGATTTTTTGGTCCGGCGTCATCTCTTCGTAAAATTTCGCACGCCGTTGACTCTCCTCGCGGATGAGCTTTTGCAAACGGTCAGCGACTTCCACGAGGTGTGGTGAGTGGCGGAGAGGTTCGAGCAGAGCATCAATCGACTGAGTCATGCTCACGGGATACCACCGCAGAGCGCGGGAAGCAAGGCGGCACTCCCAGCAAGGTTTTCCACCCGCTGCACCCCCATGACAAACGGCTGTCCGCACGACCTCCTCGCCAACCGGCAACCATGCCTGATGCGAACAATCCCCGCACCTGATACGCGGCTTCTCACAAACCCCGCGCACCCACTCATTCCCACAAGCAGGCGAATACCCCGCCCGCCCCGTCTTCCGGCTCTCAAACCGACGCGGCCAAACATCCTCCCGCCCACGAAACATCGAGCGAAACAGCGCGATTTTCTCGGCTGGTGGTGATGCGTTGGTGACGGTGTTCAAGTTCGTCGCGCTGTCGTAGTAGAAAACCGCGCCGTAGGCGAGATTTGCAATCTCGCACCGACACCACCCTTGCGGCATCGGTAAAATGACGTATAAGCAAAGCCATGAGCGCAAGGGCACAATCCATTTTGGATCAAATCAAAGCACTCCCGCAGAATGAGCAAATCGAAGTTTGCGAAGAAGTGGCTACACTCCGCTCTAGGCAACAAGCGTGGGAGGGACAAAAGGCAAAGCTCCGAGCCATGCAGTCACGCAACGCCGATAGCGGCTTGCTAAAGCAACTGCTCGAAGACCGCACCAGGGAGCGTGCGGGTGGTTGAAGTCTTCGTGCTCGATACCTCCGCGTGGCTCGCCCTGAACGAAAACGAACCGGCGCAGATTTTGTAGAAAACACCATCGCACGCGCTTGACTTAGCGACGCGGAAATCCACAGCTCCTTCGTCACCCTCGCGGAACTGGAGTATATCCGCACCCGCGAGCAAAGCGCCACGCAAGCAGCAGAACTCATCGAATGGGCCAAAGCGCAACCGATCCGCTGGCATCACTCCGATGACGGCATTTGCAGCGCAGCCGCAAAATTCAAAGCGGCGCATAAACTCTCCTTCGCCGATTCATTCATCGTCGCCCTCTCCACCCAACTCGACGCCACTCTCGTTCACAAAGACCCCGAAATGGCCGCACTCGGCACCCTCGTCAAGCAGCACATCCTTCCACTGAAATAGTTCACTCAGACGCGAGTGCAAAATGCTGCGCCAATCATCGCAGCGCAAAAATGCCGTTGAAAAAACGAGCAGAAATGAGCACATTTGAGCATGACCGCAAAAGAAACCGTCCTATTCCGCGCCCGCGTCCCCGCAACGAGACTCAAAAACGCTGAGGCTATCCTGAATCGTCTCGGGCTAAACCCCGGCGACGCTCTCAACATGCTGCTCGCCCAGATCGAGCTTCGTGAAGGACTCCCATTTGAAATAACCACACGCCCTCCCCAACTACTCACCGCCGACCAGCAGGCGACAGAATGGAAGGAATCGCTCGGTGCCTACTGATCCAAAGCCCGGCGAAGTCTGGTTCGCCGAACTCGGGTTCGTAGAAAAATCGCGCCCTGTGCTCGTCCTCGCCATTCCAGCCGACGCCGACGCTCGCTCGCTGGCCATCGTCGCCCCACTGACATCGCAAATCCGTGGACTGCGAGGCGAAGTCGATCTCGGTAAACCGCGCTGGTTGCCCAAACCCTCCGCCGTCAACGTCCAAGGACTTGCCAGCTTCGATACCAGTAATCTCACCCGGCGTATGGGGGAGTTGACCGCCGCGCAGAACGAGGAAGTGAAAGCAGCAATCCGCGACTTGCTCGATTTGTAAAAGCTCGCAACCTGCAATATTCTCCTTTTAAAAAGGACAAATAGCCGATACTTTCTCCGGCATGGACGGCGAAATGAAATCAGCGATAGCGGAAAAAATCCTGCATGGAACGACTGCGGATTTGCCGGAATTTACGCGACGCGACACCTACGTTCCGACGATGCCCGGAAAGGCGCTAGCGGTGATTGGGATGCGGCGCTCGGGGAAGACCACGTTTTTATGGCAGTGCATCGCCGACCAGCTTGCTGCCGGAGCAGCGCGAGAGTCTTTGTTGTATTTTAACTTTGAAGATGACCGGCTGGCGGGGATGGCGGCGCGGGATTTGCAGCAGATTGTAGAGGTGTATTTTGAGCTTCAGCCTGGGTTCCGTGATCTGAAAACCGTGCGTTTTTTTCTCGATGAAATCCAGCTCGTGCCGGGCTGGGAGAGCTTTGTGCGGCGGCTCATGGACTCGGAAAAAGTGGAGGTGATCATGACTGGTTCGTCGGCGCGATTGCTCAGTCGCGAAATCGCTACGGCCATGCGCGGGCGGGCTTTGGAGGTGTTGGTGCATCCGTTCAGTTTTCGGGAATACTTGCGTCATCACGGCGCGGAAATCACGACTTCGCTCGGGAGGTTGGTGAAGGCGGCGAGGTCGGTTTTGATGCGCCATTTTAGCGACTATCTCGCGCACGGTGGATTCCCCGAGGCACAGGGCGCGAGCGTGCGGGACCGGGATTCGCTGCTCAGGAGTTATGTGGATGTGGCAATGCTGCGCGATGTGATTGAGCGGCATTCGGTTTCAAACCCCACGGCGTTGCGCTGGATGGTGCGGCATCTCCTCGGCAATGCCGCGTCCACGTTCAGCGCGCAGAAGTTTTTCGATGTGCTAAAATCGCAGGGGATTGCCGTGGCGAAAGATACAGTCCACGCATATCTCGGGTATTTGGAGGACGCGTTCCTTGTTCGCACGGTGAGCTTGCATACAAACTCAGAACGGCAGCGGATGGTGAATCCGCGCAAGGCGTATCCGGTGGACCCAGGGCTAATTCCGGTGTTTGACCGCACGCGCAGGAGCAATACGGGTCATGCGCTGGAAACGGCGGTGCTGTTGGAACTGGAGCGGCGCGGCGCTCGCATCGGGTATCTCCGCACGACATCAAGATTCGAGGTGGACTTTCACGCCGAACTACCGGGCGGCGGGACTTTACTCATCCAAGTCTGTGCCGACCTCGGCGACCCGGAAACACTACACCGCGAAGTCCGCGCATTAGTGGAGGCAAAATCCGCGCATCCTCATGGCGAAGCACTCTTGCTGTCCGCTGATTCGAGCGGTCCAGACGGCCTGCCGACCGATGTGCGCTGGCAGTCTGCGGTGGCTTGGCTGCTTGGGGAATAATCGAGGAAGCATCACATCGCTTCTGAGCGAAATCTCAGGCTCTCTTTTGTGTCGCAGAAACAAACGAGCAGCGGGCTGCCAGTTCGAGTGCAAGATTGACGCCAATCTGCCTCCGATGTAAATAAAGCATCATGACACGCACACAGATTCAATTTCCCGATCCACTCTACCTGCGGCTCAAAACCATCGCCGAGCAGCACGACTGGTCGCTTGCAGAAGTCATGCGCAAAGCCGCCGAG
>JAYSTZ010000316.1:0-1667 GCA_043719365.1 Verrucomicrobiaceae bacterium
GCCCCGAAATAAACCACCTCGCTCCTCGGATTCGCCCAAGTGACATATTCGATGTCCAGCGGCAGCAGTTGCGAGCGCGCATTACTCGGCACAAAGGAAAGCACACCTTTCCGCGCCGCGCGGGGATAGACGGCGGCGATCAGGAAATACTCATCGAACCCATAGTCCGGCCATGTTCCGCCATTGATCGGACGCTCCCCGCACGCGGGAATCTGGCACTGCGCGGAGATGGTTCCCCGGCGGCTGTGCCAGACAAAGGCTTTCATCAGCCGGCGCATGGGAAGTTTCGGACAGCCGCCGAATTGCCCGCCAAACATCGGGCGGTACGGCACCGTCCCATCGCTCGCCAGATCGCCCCACACCGGCACGCGCCACAGGGCCAGGCCAGCCTTCGCCATTTCCTCCGTGCGCAAAATATCGGGCTCCGCCATCGGTGCCCGATCCGAGTCACACAGCGTCACCAGACTGTCCTTTTCTTCTAACGCCAGAAAACGCCACATCGCGCCGGGATTGTGCCGGACAGACGAACTCTTCATCAGCCGTATCTCGCAACCTGCTTTCACCAGGTCTTTCACGAGGAACTCCAAATCCGCCGCCAGATAAACCCGAAACACCACATCATTCCTGCTGCTCAAAATCTGACGCGCGCCGGCGAGCAAAGGCTCGACATAATGCGACCACGGTTCGTAACGGCACACCAGCCCGCGCTTTTTGGCTTGTTTGAGTGTCTTTCGATCAAGGCTCGGTAACTCGGGATCGTTGCCTCGCGGATTCTTCCAGAAAAGCGACGTGCTCACCACATGCCGCACCCGTGGCTGTGGGTTAATAACCCTCTGCACCGCGAACCATCCGTCCAACTCCGCCCTCTCCGCCGTCGTGGACTCGGCTGCATATTGTTCGAGCATCTCATCGGTCAAGACAGGGAAGACAGTGGTCCAACTCATAGGTGGGGATATTTCAGACCGAGGGCTGCCTTACGCCAATGCCTCGACCCGATGCGTCGGCACCGGCTGGCCCGGCTTGAAGCAGGCAAACTCGGCAACCTTGTGCCCGATGTCCTTGAGCGCCTTCGCCAAAGCCGCGGAGACGATCTCCGTCAGTTGCTCCGGGCTTCCTTCCGCCCGCAGATTGACCAGGAGCTGACCTTTCAGCAAAGCGCCCGCCAGCGCACCGGCGAAAGCCGGCAGCTCCCCGCTGCGCGTCACCTGCACGCGCAGGATGGCCCCGCTTGCGTCCTGCAAAGCCATCTTGAAATGCGCCACCTCAATTCCCTCGCGCTCCAGGCCGTCCACGACCGCATGCGCCAGCCGATGCAGCATGTCTGCCCCATCCACGCCTGCGCGCCCCGCCGAGATTGCCACCGTCGCATTCAGCCAGCCGAGCAAAGCCTCGCCCTCGCCGTAGCGCGCGTAATCCACCTCCATCAATGCGCGCGGGCTGCTGCCTTCCTGCATCAGCAGGGAAAACCATTCGTCCAGTCCTTCGCCCGTTCGCGCGGAAACCGGGAAGATTTTCCGTCCGGGATAACTCGCCTGCAACTCGCGCGTCAGCTTCGCCAGTTGGGCGTCGGTCAGCAAATCTGTCTTATTGATGACCAGGATTTCCGCCTCTTCGATTTGCTTGCGGTAGATGTAGCCCACGTCCTTGCTAAAATCCCGCGTCCGTCC
>JAYSTZ010000317.1:0-1666 GCA_043719365.1 Verrucomicrobiaceae bacterium
CTGGATTGAACTCATCGGGGGCTTTTTCGCCGGAGCGACAATCTCTGCTGTAGTAACGGTTCGCATCTGCAAATCGAAATGGCAGCGAACGACTACGACTCGGGTGTTGTTTGCGATGGCAGACCTGGCGTCCGTTGCTTGCGCGGTCGAGCGGGCGACGTCGCAGCGGTCGCACGCCCACGCCGGCTCGGAGTGGCCGGCAGCAATGGGGCGGTGAGCTGTTCGTAGAGGCGGAAGAGGTGTTCCACGCGCTCGCGGTCGGAGTGGAACGGCTCGGCGCGGTAGCATTTCTCCACGGCGCGATCCAATTCGGCGTGGGCGCGGAGCAGGTCGCGCGGCATGGTGTTCGGGTCGTAAAGGTCGGCCAGCGTGGCCAGTCCGCGCGGCGGCAGGTGCGGCTCGCGCGCCGCCAGCACGGCGCGGGCTTTGTCTTCCACGCGCGCGCGTTCCGCCGGGGTTGGATTTGGCCAGGGGAAGTTGTTGTAGACGATGTTGGACGAGTAACGGAAATCCGACTTGATCCGTCCACATACAGTTCGCATCCAAGCCATGTGCAAGGACGAGGAGATGACGCCGAAATGGTAAGGCGTTGCGTTTGGAACGCAGGAACAACTGTCGTGAAGAATGATGTCGGGATCGAAGTAGCCAAAAGGAATGAACCTGCGGTTCTCGGAGGAGTGTCGAGGGATGACGATGAATCGGCTGGTTGGTTGCCGAATCTCGGCAAACAAGGATGGAAGGTTGGCCTTCTCACGGGTTGGTGCCTTCTTGCTCGCCAGTCGAAAGTTACGAACCGCTTCGACTCGTAGTTTGATGCCAGCGATGTTCCGAAGGTCGGACGGTGCAGCGTCCACAAGCCAAAGACACCATCAAGGAGTCGAGTGCAGATATTCCTCCGCACAAAGGAGCGGACGGAGGTATTTCTTCGCGTCGGGATTCTCTGTGAGAAATTGTTGTCGGTCTGCTTCCTCAATGATGAGGTGCCCGCCATCGGTTGGTTTGTTGCCATACTCACAAGCTGGCACTTCGCAGAGCGGTCGGCTGCGTGAGCTGACGACGACATCCGATCCTTCGACTAGATACGGGCTGATGTTTGTCACCGCAACAGCAGTGACTTTTTCATCTTCGTAATCAAACACGCGTTTGTTTGCGGCATCGAAAGCACCGAACCCGATGATGACGACGTGGACGTGAGCTTTGCCGCGCGCTTCGCTGGCCCAAGTGAAAGTCCGATGAGCGAAATGAATTTTTAGAGCGAAGCGTTGAAACAAAGGATTCCACAGTGCCCCGGCTTGTTCGCCTTGGGTGATGGAATTCGTGGAGACGAATCCCACCACGATGCGAGTGCCTTGGATGTACTCCGCCGCTTTGCGATACCATGCGGTAACGTAATCAAGAACGCCTACGCCTTCGGTTTCGCCCCAGACCAGATCCATGTCCTGCCCTTGCTCGCCACTCATCAAGTGCTTTCCCACAAACGGCGGATTGCCCAGCACGTAGTTGCATTGCGCACGCGAGAGCACGGCGTTCCAATCCACACGCAGCGCGTTGCCATGAACGATATGCGGCGAGGCGCGGAGCGGCAGGCGGTCGAAGCTCTGGCCGAAGGCTTCGGCGGCTTGCGCGTTCATCTGGTGGTCCATGAGCCAGAGCGCGACTTCGGCGA
>JAYSTZ010000318.1:0-3838 GCA_043719365.1 Verrucomicrobiaceae bacterium
GCTCAAAGATGGCAAGAGTGTGAACGCGGAGGTGATGCACATCCCGGTGAGCGAGGCGATGGGGATGCTGTTCGTGGGCGACGTGCTTTATATCAGCGGCAAAGGCAGTCGCGGCTTCGCGCTGTATCGGTGCAAGGACACGAAAAAGGACGACAGTTTCGACGATGTGGAGTTTCTCCGCGAGTGGCAGGGCGGCTCGGGCGAACACGGCTCGCACGGGCTCGTGCTCGGGCCGGACAAGATGATTTATTCCGTAAGCGGAAACTTTACCGGAGTGCCAAAGGACCTCGCGCCGAGCTCGCCGCACCGCAACTACGCGGACGATGTGGCGCTCAAGCGCATCGAGGACGGCAACGGCTTTGGCTCGGGCAACAAGCCGCCGGGCGGCTACGTGGCACGGATGGATCTCGATGGCAAAAACGTGGAGATGTTTTCGGCGGGGCAGCGCAACAATTACGACATCGCGTTCAATGCCGACGGCGAGTTGTTCGGCTACGACAGCGATATGGAGTGGGACTGGGGCAGCCCTTGGTATCGGCCCACACGCGCGTTTCAGTGCGTGCGCGGCGGTGATCAGGGATTCCGCGAAGGCAGCGCGAAATGGCCGGAATATTATCCGGACAGCGTGCCGGCAGCCGTGAATATCGGCATCGGCTGCCCGACTGGCGTGGTCTTCGGGACGGGCGCAAAGTTTCCGGCAAAATACCAGAAGGCGTTCTATATCTGTGACTGGACGTACGGGCGTTTGATGGCGGTTCACTTGAAACCGAATGGGGCGAGCTACGCGGGCTCGTTTGAGAATTTCGTCGCGCCAAAATCGCTGCACAGCAAGAGCGGCAAGACGCCGCTGAACCTCACGGATGTCGTCATCGCCGATGACGGTTCCCTCTATTTTAGCACGGGCGGACGGGGCACCCAGGCGGACCTTTTCCGGGTTACATACACAGGCACCGAAGCCGCCGTTCCGCTCGCAGCGACACAGTTGCACGACACGGAAGGCAGCGAGGCGCGCGAACTTCGCCGCAAGCTGGAATCGTTCAATGTTCAGCCCGATCCCGCCGTCGTTGCGTTTGCGTGGTCGCACTTGAGCAGCCCGGACCGCGCAATCCGCTATGCCGCGCGCATGGCCATTGAGCGCAATCCGGTTTCCGAATGGCAGGGCACGGCTCTCGCCGAAAAACAGACAGACGCGGCATTCACGTCGCTGCTTGCCCTGGCACGACTCGGCACCGCCGATACACAGCCGGCGATCCTCGAGGCGCTCACAGCATTTCCATTTGCGAAACTCACCGCGGAGCAAGCGCTCAACAAGCTGCGCGTCATCCAAGTCTCCATCGCGCGGCAGGGCGTGCCAGCGGCGGAGCTCGCGAGTCTCGTGATCGCCGATGTGGATCCGCTTTACCCGGCCAAGTCGGAGTTTGCGAATCGGGAGTTGTGCCAAATCCTGCTCGCGCTCAACGCGCCCGGCGCAGTGGCGAAAACGGTCGCGTTGCTCAAGTCCGCACCGACTCAGGAGGAGCAGGTCACGTATGCAGTCGCGCTTCGGAACATCAAGACGGGCTGGACTGAAGAGTTGCGGCGCGACTATCTGTCGTGGTGGAGCACCGGCCCGGTGAAACAGCATCCCGAGCACGTCGTGCAGTGGTTTAATGATGTCGGCATCAACTTCAACAACGGCGCGAGCTTCCAGAATTTGCTGAAGAATGCACTGAAAGACGCGCAGGCTTCAATGACGCCCGCCGAGCTCGCAGCGATGGGCGATTTGAACAAGCCAAAGCCTGTTGCGAAGCCCGCAGCCGAGCCGCGGAAATTTGTGAAAGAATGGAAGACCGCCGACATACTGCCGCTGCTCGGCAAGGTCGGCAAAGGTCGCGATTTCGCACGGGGCAAAGCGACCTTTGAAGGTGTGCAATGCGCCCTTTGCCATCGCTACGGCGACATGGGGGGAGCCGCCGGGCCGGACCTCACGGCCGTCGCCACTCGTTTCAAGCGGCAGGATATCCTCGAATCCATCACCGAGCCTTCGAAAGTCGTCTCCGAGCAATACATGAGCACCATGTTCACGCTGAAAGACGGCAAGGTCGCCGCCGGTCGCATCGCTCAGGAAAGCGACGATCAAGTCACCATCCTGCCGAATCCGTTCGACGCCACAGCGAAGGAAACGGTGAAGAAAGCCGACATCAAATCCCGCGAGCTGTCGAAAGTCTCCATCATGCCGCCGAGCCTGCTCAGCACATGTACAGAAGACGAGATTCTCGACCTGATTGCCTTCCTCGAATCGATGGGCGATCCCAAGCATCCGAACTTCAGCAAATAGTAGCAGCCGCTACTTCGCCGACTTGTCCGGCTTTGGCGGAATCGCAGGAACGGAGCGCGGGTCTTTGGCGATGAGCTCCTGGAGGTGCTTTATCGCGGCCTCCATCTGCGCGTCTTTGCCGAGGAACGTGGCGCGTGGCGTGTTGTCAACGGTGATGTCGGGATCGACGCCGTGGCCTTCGACGAGCCATGTCCCTTCGGGCCCATAGACTCCGGATTCGGCGGCGGTACACATACCCTGATCAACGAGCCACTTCTCCGCGCTGAGCCAAATCTCGCCGCCCCAAGTGCGGGTCCCGATGACTTTGCCGAGACCGAGGCGTTTGAATCCTTCCGAGAAGGCTTCGCCGTCGCTGGCGGTGCGTTCGTCGCAGAGTACGACGACGTGGCCGCGGAATGCGTATTGCATGTTCCAGTATGGGTTGCCGACACGGCGGGAGAAATAGAACCAAGCTTTTCGCATGAGCTTTTCGAGGATCCACGAATCGATGTTTCCGCCGCGGTTGTGCCGCACGTCAATGATCAGGCCCTGACGGTTGAAGACGGGATAAAAGTCACGCGCCCATTCGACGATGTTCTCGGACCCCATGGCGCGCAGGTGGACGTATCCGATTTTCCCTTCGCCGAGTTTCTCGACCGCGAGGCGGCGCGAATACTCCCACTCGGAGTAGCGCAAATCCTGTGAGGCTTCGTTTCCGAGCGCCTTCACAAGGACGCTGCGCGGTGCGGCATCTGCAGGGGATTTGAGCTCCAGCAACACGGAGTGATCGGCCTGCTGGCGGAGAAGTTGATTCGGGCTCGCAACACCGAGCGTGGGTTGGCCGTTGATGGAAAGGATGATGTCGCCTTCTTTTGCGCCGACGCCATGTTTGATCAAAGGGCTGAGTTCGCCGGGATAGTCGGGGTCGGTTTGGAAGATGTGATCGATCCGCCATCCGCCCGCCGCGACGTCTTTGGCGAGACGTGCTCCGAGCGATGCGGGCTTGATGGGACTTCCCCCTTCTCGGAGGTCGCCGCCTTTTACGAAAATGTGGAGCGCTGCGAGTTCGCCGGCCATTTCGTGGAGGACGTCGTTGAGCTCGCTGCGGTCGGAAACACGATCGATGAGCGGCTCGTATTTCTTGCGGACGGCGGGCCAATCGACTCCGTGCATTTTCGGGTCATAGAAATAATCGCGCAGCATCCGCCACGACTCGACATAGACCTGCCGCCACTCTTCGCGCGGGGTGAGCGAGAATGTCCAGTCGCCGAGCGGAACTGCTTTTTCCAGTTTTGCGGGTGCATCTCCATCGACGGGGACCACATGAAATTTCTCGGCGACGCGGATGAGGACGCGCTGATTGTTGTCGGAGATTTCCCATGATCGCACATCCTCCGCGAAGACCTTCGGCTTTGGGTCTTTGTTCGAAACATCGAGGCGCATGAGTCGCGGCTTCGCGTCAAACCCGACGGATTTCGCGGTGTAAAAAAGGTGTTTCGGAGTAGCTGTGAGTCCGCGGTAATTGCCGGACGGAATCGGCAC
>JAYSTZ010000319.1:0-3838 GCA_043719365.1 Verrucomicrobiaceae bacterium
CAAACCGCCGCAAGAATGAATGGGCGCTTCGCGCATCGAAGACGGCAGCAGGATGCAGCCGCTCCGGTACTCGTCATTACTCCATGCGATTTCCTGCCATGAGGCCGCGCAATTTGCTGGTGAGGAACAGCCAATCGCTAGGGGATGTGATGATGCTGACGGCGGCGGTGAGGGATTTGTACGCGCAGCATCCGGGGAGGTTTCGGACGGCGGGGGCGTCGCAGCTACGACCGAGATTGTTTGTGAGTATCCGCTGATTCATCGGAGCAATTCGGGGCCGTGGCATTTTATCCATGCGTTTCATCAGTTCCTCGGGGAGCGGCTGGAGGTGCGGATTGAGCCTGCGGAGTTTCGCCGGGATATTCATCTCTCGGCGAACGAGAAATCGTGGATGTCGCAGGTGCAGGAAATCACGAAGGCGCCCGTGCCGTTTTGGATCGTGGTGTCGGGCGGGAAGTTCGATTTTACGGCGAAGTGGTGGGACCCGGCGCGGATGCAGAAGGTGGTGGACTGATAGTGGGAAAGTAGCCCGCGAGTCTCAGTGCGGTATTCCGACACCCGGCAAGTGACCATCGGGAACTGACAAAAAACCGCGTGCGGAGCGCGAGTTCGTGGGCGATAAGGGCGACGCTTTGAAGCATCTCTTCTCGTTTTTCACCGTCGCCTCGTGTCTCGCAGTCGCGTCATTCGCGCAGATTCCCGCATTTCCGGGTGCCGAGGGTTTCGGCGGGTATGCGACCGGCGGGCGCGGCGGCGATGTGTATATTGTCACGAATCTGAACACGTCGGGCGCGGGCTCGTTTGCGGACGCGATTGCGACGGTGCCGACTGCGGGACGGACGATTGTGTTCGCGGTGAGCGGGCACATCCATGTGAACAAGACGGAGCTATCGAAGTCGAAAGTGACTATCGCGGGGCAGACTGCGCCGGGGGATGGAATCGGGTTTAAGGACGGAACGTTTATCATTTCGGGGGACGATATCGTCATTCGTCACGCGCGGTTTCGCTACGGAAAAAAGGCCGCAGGCGGCGACTGCATTGATCTTTCGAGCGGGACGCTGAATGCGATCCTCGACCAGATTTCCATTCAGTTTTCGACGGACGAAAACATCTCGTCGTTTAACTCGCCGCCGGAAAATCTGACTATGCAGTGGGCTCTGAATGGCTGGGGCCTGGAATCGCATTCGTGTGGCGGCTTGTGGGACCAAAATCACGCCACGGCGCATCACTCGCTGTGGGCGCATAATCACACGCGTAACCCAAAGGCGCGGCCCAACGGGTTGCTGGAATGGGTGAATAATGTGACGTTCGATTGGGACATCGGGTTTATCATGGGGGATAGCGACACGCCCGCTTCGTGGAAGGCAAATGTGCGGAACTGCTACTTCCTCTCGCCCGCTGGAAACATCCGCACCAAGGCGCTGGAAAAGGCGAACCTCGACCGGAACGGTGTGCCAAATTTTTCGCTGTATCTCAACAATTGCCGGCACGATTCGGACGGCGACGGTGTTTTGAACGGCACGGATAAAGGCTACGGAATCGCGAGCGGCAGCTACACCACGCTGGCCGCGCCGGTGGCTGCGACGGGCGCGGTGCCGGTGACGCTCGACGACCCGACGGTGGCGTTTAAGAAGATCGTCTCAAAGGCCGGCGCACTTCGGCTGGACGTGAGTTACGCGGGGGCGATTCGCGATGAAGTCGATGCGCGGATGGTGAACAATCTCGTGTCGCAAACCCGCAATCACATCAGCTCGGAAACGTCGCTCGGGCTGACCAACGGCGGCTTTGGCACGCTGAACAGCACGGCTGCCCCGGTCGATGCCGACAAGGATGGGATGCCCGATTTCTACGAAACCGCGCTGGGCTGGAGTCCCGCAGTGCAGGACCACAACACCGCCCTCGCGAGCAGCGGCGGGTTGCTCACCGGGACGACGTTCATGCCGGCGGGAACCGTCGCGGGCTACACGCGGCTGGAGGAGTATCTGCACTACAAAAGCATCCCGCACGGGACCGTGGCGAAAAACATCGCGGGGTCGCCGACGAGCATCGCAGTGAATATGGCGAAGTTCACGAGTGGCTTTTCGTCATCGCCATTGTTCACGACGGGCAACGTGCTCGGGGGCGCTGTGAGCGTCGCGGGAAATGTCGCCACCTTCACGCCAACGCTCAATTTCACAGGCCGTGCGCGCTTTGACTTCACGGTGACGGACAGCGCGGGGCATTCGTGGACGCAGACTTGTGCGCTGGTCGTGACGAATACATCGCTGCCGCGCGACTTGAACTGGAAAGGCTCCGGCGCGGCGTGGGATTCCTCTTCGCCGAACTGGCTGCGTCCCTCGGATGGAACGACCGTCGCGTTTTCCAACGGCGACCGCGTGGCGTTGGATCAAAGCGGCATCGGCCAGCCAAACGTGGCGCTCACTGGCACGCTGGCACCGACGACGATCGAGGTGAATGCCGCAGGGAACTACACGTTTAGCGGCGCTGGCAGCATCGGCAGCACAGGCACGCTCACCAAGCGCGGAAGCGGGACGCTGACGCTCGCCGCCGGAAATTCCTATGCGCTCGGAACAAATCTCGAAGAAGGCACCATCACGATTGGCAGCGGCGGCTCGCTCGGCGGCGGCGTAGTCACGATGCTCGACGGCACCACGCTGACCAACGGTTTCCCGACCGGGACGACCAACACGTTTAGCGCGGATGTCGCGGTGCCTGCGGGCAATGCGGCGACCGTCAATTCCGGCAATCGATTCACGATGAGCGGCGACATCACCGGCGGCGGGACCCTCAATCTCAACGCGCAGACAACTATCACGAGGTTCGACATTTCCGGCGCGACCGCAGCATTCGCGGGGAATTTAAACTTCATCGGCAGCGGCGGCGTGCGGCTTTTCACAAACGGCGGGAGCTTCGATGGATTCACAAATTCGGCCATCAGCATCGGCGCAAACGTCTCGCTCCAGCCGCAGACGAACAGCGGCGGGAACATCTACAGCATTGGTGCGCTCTCCGCGACGAGTGCTGCATCTGTTCTCGCAGGCGGCAGCGCCGGAGCGCCGACCTACAACATCGGCGGCTTGGGAACGAGCACGACATTCGCGGGGGCCATCACGGGCAACTCCATCGTGAACAAAGTGGGCGCGGGAACACTCACGCTTTCCGGCGCGAATACCTACACCGGCGCGACGACCGTAAGCGCGGGCTCGCTCGCTGTGAATGGCACGCTCGCATCGGCGACCACCGTCGCAAACGCCGCAGTGCTGCGTGGTTCGGGCGCATTCAATGGGGCCGTGACCATGCAGGGCGGCTCGCAGGTTTCTCCCGGCGCTGGCAGCGGGCAAATCGGCACGCTCACTGCGGCGGGCGGACTGACGGCGACGGACATGAAATTCTCCATTCAGCTCTCGTCTTCACCAACGGGAGCGAACGACAAACTCAGCATCACCGGCGGCACCGGGCAGCTCAACGGCACGAACATTTTCGACATCGCGTTTGCCAATGGCGTGCTTGGCGCGGGGAACTACAGACTCGTCGAATGCGCCGCTGGACTCCCGCTCAACATCGGCAGCGGAATGGTGATGAACCTCACGACCGACGCACCCGCCGGCACGCGGCAGACCTTTGTGCTGAACCGCACGGCCAGTGGCGCGGCGGGCGGCTACATCCAGCTCACCGTCACGGGCCAACCCGCGACGCTGACGTGGACGGGTGCCGCGAGCGCAGTCTGGGATACCGCCAGCACAAACTGGCTAAACGGAGCGGGGGTAGATGTCTTTTTTCCAAATGACGCGGTCGTATTTAACGACACATCCTCAACGTCAGTCTTCACGATCCCGGT
>JAYSTZ010000320.1:0-1663 GCA_043719365.1 Verrucomicrobiaceae bacterium
GGTGCCGCTTCCGCCCGAAGCGCCGGTTCCCACGGCGATGCCCGCGACGTGGGTGCCGTGCTGATTATAGTCTAACTCGCTTGTGATTCCCGTGAGCGACGTGGAGTAGTCGGCGAAAAACGCACGCCGTCCGCTGAGGTCGGTGTGGGTGTTGTCCACGCCGGAATCGAGGATGGCGATGGCAATGTTAGACGAACCGTCGTAGCCGGTGGAGGTATTAAAAGTGGATGACCACACGGCGCGGGCGCGACCGTTTTGGGTGGCTTTCATGAGCAGGAGTTTCCCCGGTTTTGCCTCCTCTAGCAGGACCATCGAAGCGCCGAGTTTCCCCGGCAGGGTTTTGATTTTCCTCAACGGCACGCGCCCGGTCCAGCCATAGGAAACACTCTCGAACACATGGTCGATGATCCCGCCCTCCGCGAGGAATGCGTCGATCTGCGGTTGGGTGATCTGTTGGTCGAACACTAACTCCACCTCGACCATCTTCGCGAGATCCGCCGTCTTGGTCGCTCTTGTAGCGCGGGTTCTGAGGGTGTCTTCGAGGTGGTCGTGGTCGGCATCGTGCTCGAAAAACTTGGGGATCTGCGGTCTCACGCGCGGTTCGGCGGGTGGCCGTGGCGCAGGTTGGGCGTAGAGATTTCCCGCTAAAATTACAGAAATTACCGCCAGCCGGATTGCCTTGGTGGCGCGGCGGCTTTCGCCTGAATGAATCATCATGGCGAAAGTTTAACATTTGTTTATTAAGCCACGGTGAAGGCCGAGTCTGCGGGGAGGCGCAGGGTAAACGTGCTGCCTTTTCCCCATTCGCTGTCTGCGGAGATCGTGCCGTGATGGGCGTCGGCGATGCTTTTGCAAATGGCGAGACCGAGTCCGGCACCACCGGTCGCGCGGTTGCGGGAAGCGTCTGCCCGATAGAATCGTTCGAACAAATGCGGCAGGTGGATGGCGGAAATACCCGGCCCATGATCGCTCACTTGGAGGATCGCTTCGCCGTGCTCCAGACGTGTTAGGATTTGGCACTCGCTGCCCGGTGGACTGAATTTTACGGCATTTCCCACGAGATTATCCAGCACCTGCGAGAGCCGGTCCGGGTCTGCGAGGCAGGGAGCGGCGGTGAAGTCGGTTTTTAAAACGATACCTTTTTCGGCGGCTAACGGTTGCATCATCGCGAGGTGGTCGCGGCAAATTACCGCGAGATCGCAGGGGCGCAGCTTGGATTTCTCGCGCTCGGCATCTAGCAGGGATAGGTCCAGCAGCGACTCGATGAGCAAGTGCATCCGGCGAGCAGCGCGTTGGCAGGTCTCGATGGTGGCGCGGTGTTCCTCGACACTTCGCTCGCGGGCCAAGGCGAGCTGGGCTTGGCCGAGGATGACGGAAACGGGCGTGCGGAGTTCGTGCGCCGCGTCCGAAGTGAAGCGCGCTTGCTCGGCGAACGCGTGATCCAGCCGCTGGAACGTGTGATCGAGGACCGTAGAAAGCTGGCCAAGCTCGCTCTCCGTCTCGCGCGTGCCGATCCGCTCTGCTAGATTTCCCTCCGCAATGCGGGCGGCGGTGGCACTGATTTTCGCGATGGGCCGCAGCGCCCGGCCGGACAACCACCAGCCGATGGATAAACCTAACACCATCACCGCCGCGCTGATGGCGACGAGCTTCCGCGTGAAAT
>JAYSTZ010000033.1:0-2137 GCA_043719365.1 Verrucomicrobiaceae bacterium
GATGGCCACTCTTCAGCGCCTGCTCGATGAAGTTGCCAGCCCTGCGGAGCTGGCTGCGGCACTCGCGCGTTGGAAGGAATTGGGGCTCCATCTTAAAACATCGGAGGGAACTTCGCTCGAGGGCGAAAGGAGCAAGCTGGAGACAATCGAAAGCGCATGGAACGCAGCAATGATGGGAGACGATGAAACCGCATTGCGCGCGCTTGAATCCATTTCCTGGGGATCGGGATTTACCGGGCTCCTGCCCAAAGAGAATCGCCTGCGCGACCAAACTTTCCGCCGCATCGTGGCCAGCCAATGCGCGCGCTGGCCGGTTGCGCCTTTGGCCGAAACTGAGGGGTTGCAGACGTGTCTGCTGCGCGTGCTCGATCATCTCCAGAGCATCGCGAACTTGGAAGCCGTGGGGGACGTGATGAAGCTTTACGATCGGGTCGGCGGCTCGTCCGGGCGGTCGGATTCGTTCACCCGCGACCGGGCGACCATTGAGCGGTTCCTGGCCGCCCGGCGGCTGGAATCGGTGGGCGATGCGGTGCTGGCGGTCAAGGAATACCGCTACGTTCTTACCACTGGCGGTGGAAAATATGTGCCGCTCAAGGAAGCCGGTGAAGCGGTAAAACGCCTCAAGGAAAAATCGCCGGAAACCTTTAAGGAGAGCGACGCGGCGATCCTCGGCGAACTTCAGAGCTTGCGTCAGCAAATCCAGGTTCTTCAAAACAGCATTTCACCCGGGCGCGTACCCCCGCGACCATAGCCGGTTTTGTTGATGTTCCGGTCTGCCATCGGCCTGCTGTCTGTCCTCGCCGCGCTTTGTCTGGAGACATTGGGAGCAGATGACCGTGCCGCTGCTTTCGCCGGATGGCCGGATGGCTGGGTCGAGGCCTACGAGCGCTTCGAGCGCTTCATTGCGAGTCGTAACGCCACCTGGCCCAGTTCCGGTCTTGAAATCTCGGAGGACGGGACCATCACCCATGCGGTGAGGGTTGCCGAATCACGCAGCGAAAGCGCCTACTTTTACCTATTTCACCACGGCAGGGAAGTCCTCGCCGTGATAATGGCTGACGAACTCGGGGATCGCTATCCCTACCTTCCTGGGAACTATGCGGCGGCTATCCGCGTGTCCACTGCCTCAGGCTATCAATATCTCTATCCGCTTGTGTCGTTTGAAATCGTCAAACCGCCACCTGACGCTTTGCTGCCGGAACCCGGTAGTTTCCCATTTCGTATTCGCGTGCAACCGCCGCCCGCCGATCCCGAATCCGTCTGGCCCAATGAACGGTTTTTGCATTTTTTGGATTTCGACATCTTCCCTCATGGCCATCCTTGGAGCATCGAAAAGCAAAACAGCAAAGTCGCGCCGCCTGTCACGCTGACTTTGGACAATCACGGGCATGTGGAACGCGAACTCGTGAAAGAGGCAAATGCCGAGCGATTGTTGCGTTGGCGAATTTATCGCAATGGGCGGCTCGTCCGGCGCGACTCCGCGGCAGGGATTACTCGCGCCGACCTGGATGTCGGGCCGGGCACCTACCAAGCGTGTGTGGGAGTGGAAGGTCCGGGCGGATTCATGCCTGTGAGCAATATCCTCGAATTCCCGATGTTTCCGGATGTCGCGGGCAAAAATGCGATGATTCCATCGGACACGGATGGCGATGGCACACCTGATTTTTTTGCCGCGCTACCGGAGGATGATCGTGGGCTTGGTCTCCAGCAAGGAGCGGAACCCGACGACGTGGCTTCTGCCGCGGAAACGCCGCGGAATCTTCGGGAGCTCTGGGAAAGTTGGCACATCCGCCTGAAGATTGAGTCGCCGATTACGAAGTAGCACGGGCCAATGATTTCCTTGTCGCGCCGGGCGGGAGCCGCGACGATGCGCGCTCATTTTTTCCGACCATGACCGAGCCGCAAATCACACCCGCCCTCATCGCCAAGCACGGCCTCACGCCGGACGAATACGCGCGCATCCAAACGATCCTCGGACGCGAGCCGAACTTCACGGAGCTGGGCATCTTTTCCGTGATGTGGAGCGAGCACTGCTCGTACAAAAACTCGAAGCGCGAGCTGCGGAAATTCCCGACGACGGGGCCGACGGTGCTCGTGAAAGCGGGCGAGGAAAACGCGGGCGTGATCGACATCGGCG
>JAYSTZ010000321.1:0-3826 GCA_043719365.1 Verrucomicrobiaceae bacterium
CGCGAACGGCACCGCTGCCTCGAATCGCTCGCCCACTTCCGCATATCCTATCACTTGAAGCGCGCCGCGAACCGCCCTCGTCAATTGAGCCACGGGCACCGTCGTCGTCGTCTCGCCCAGCATTTCCAGCCATGTCTGAACGCTTCGCGCCACATGTTCGGCCAGCCACCACTTCGGGTATCCTGCACGATGGGCGGCGACTCCCAGCGCGCGACACAGCCACTCCCGCTCAAACGCCACGATCTGGCCGTTGGTGAGAGTGATGACCGGCAGGTTGTCCCGAAAGGCGATCATTTGAAAAGCTCCTGCTGTGGGCCTCCTTTTTTCGGCCGTTTTTCTAACTTCTGGATCTCGTGGATAAACTCACCGATGTCCTGAAAGTGCCTGTAAACACTGGCGTAGCGGACGTAGGCCACCTCATCGAGGTCGTGCAGCGCATTCATCACTTTCGCGCCAATCACGTGGCTCGGCACCTCACGGCGAAACTCCATCTCCAAGCTCGATTGGATCTCATCGGCAATTTTCTCCAGCGCCTCAGCGTTCACGGGTCGCTTCTCGCAAGCCTTTAGCATTCCCCCCAGGAGCTTCTCTTTATCGAAAGGTTCATTGCGTCCGTCGCGCTTCCCGACCCTCAAAACCGCGCGCTCCACCTCTTCGTACGTCGTAAACCTGTTCGTACACCCGATGCACTCACGGCGGCGACGAATGGACCGACCGTCTTTCGAGAGTCGCGAATCAATGACTTTATCGTCGAGGCTTCCGCATTTGGAGCAATACATCTTGTGGGTCGGGTAGGTAGTTTTACTCGTTTAACACAACCGCTAGGGGAGTCAATAGTCATCAGAGAGATTTCTCTGGAAACAAAATGGTGCGGTTTCTCTCTGCCGCGGAGCAGCTTGATAACGCGGGAGAACCGCTTGCTTTGTGAAAGTTCTTCTTTTTCTCGGACGAGTTTTCCGATTTACTCAAATAGCATGTCCACGGAACCGACCATCAAATCACCCTATAACGCCAAGAACCCATTTCAGGCCCGCCACACCGTCAACATCAAGCTCACGGGCGACGCCTCCGAAAAGGATACGCGACACCATGAAATATCGCTGTCCGGAGCGGGGCTCATCTACGAAGTCGGCGACGCCCTCGCGCTGAAATCCACGAATGATCCCGAGTTGGTGGAACTCACCATTCAGGCGCTCGGCTGCACGGGCGATGAAACTGTGAAGGTCAAGGACGTGGAGAAGCCGCTGCGGCAGGCTTTGTTCAGCGATTACACGATCCACTTTGTCGAAAAGAAATTCCTCGCGAAAGCCGCAGAGAAAGGTGCAGCCAAACTCGCGGAACTCCTTCTGCCCGAAAACGTCGCCGCACTCGCTGAATATACCTCTGCGCGAAACGCATCGCGCGACTACGTGGATGTGTTGCGCGAGTTTCCCGAGGTGAAATTCACCGCGCAGGAGTTCTGCGACCACCTCCGCGTTCTGGCGATCCGGCTCTATTCCATCTCGTCGTCGCTCAAGGCGCACCCGGAATCCGTGCATCTCACAGTGGCCACAGTTCGCTGGCAGGCGCATGGTCGCAAGCGCAACGGCGTGTGCTCCACTTTCCTCGCGGACCGCTGGAACGGCGACACCACCGCCGGAGTTTTCGGACAGACGCAGAAACATTTCCGCCTCCCCGAAGACCCGAACACACCCGTCATCATGGTTGGCCCCGGCACCGGCGTCGCACCGTTTCGTGCCTTTCTGGAAGACCGCGAATCCACAGGTGCAAAAGGCGCGAACTGGCTTTTCTTTGGAGATCAGCGCCGCGAACAGGATTTCTTCTACCGTGATCAATTTGAAGGCTGGGTGAAAAACGGCCTCCTTTCACGGCTCGACCTCGCATTCTCCCGCGATCAAGCCGAAAAAATCTACGTCCAAACCCGAATGCGCGAACAAGGCGCGGAGCTATGGAAGTGGCTGAGTGAAGGTGCGTATTTCTACGTCTGCGGCGACAAAAACCGCATGGCGGCGGATGTTCATGCGGAGCTCATTAGCATCGCCCAAAAACATGGCGGCAAGAGCGAGGAGGAGGCGAAGGCGTTCATCGAAGAAGGCCTCATGAAGACCGAGAAACGCTACCGTCGCGACGTGTATTAACTGCCGCTAGCGCGTACGGTTTTACCCATCGCGTTTGGCTGACGTTGTCCTGTCTCTGAGCCATCAGAGAAGAAGAAATCCCCGCCCCGCCGGGCCAGTTTCCCGCCATTTCCGAACCCCGCCCCGCCCGCAATTCCGCAGACAGTTTGAAGTGCAATGGACCATCCGGTGGGCGGCGGCGGGAAACGTTGTATTCATACATCAAGTTGGGACGTGGGTTCGGGCTGATTACCGGCGAGTCCATGAATCGGCGACCAGCTTCATCTTTCCGATTGAATCTCTCCTCAATGTATTGCTTCGCATCGTCGCTGTCCTTGGTGAAAAGCTGCTCGAAGCCCACTGACTCGGAAGGTCGCCCCGGACGCTGGCGAGGAGGCTCGCACGGGTGAGGAGGTAATTTTCGATCTCCCGGCGCTGCCACATGTATTCTTGGAGCCCTTGGAGCGTGGAAAGTTCCGTGGCGGGATTTGGAAGTTGAACAAAGATGGCGATGCCAGCAACGCCGGGCATGGCTTCGCGCATGGCATCGAAATGGTTGCGAGCGAGGCGAACGAAGCGGGTTTATGGCGCTCAAAGCGGAGCTCGTCCACGAAAACAAAGTCGTAGCGGGTGCCGTTCTTTTCGGCGGCGGTTGCGTTGGCGCACCATTGCTGGAGGCGGGCCATTTTCTGCGGGAGGTCCAGCTCTTCCCTGCCTTTGGTCTCGATGATCCAAACGACTCCATCGGTGGTGCGAGCGATGAAGTCCGGGGTGTAGGTGGAGAGGACGCCGTCGGCTTTGACGTAGTCGAATTTGAAGCCAATCGCGAGGTAGTTCTTGGCAAAGGCGGCGACGTCGGTTGCAGCTTCGAGGAAGGCGGCGAATTTGAGCTCCAGCCCGCTGGAGCCTGCTTCGCCGACGAGTTTGTTGAAGATGCTCTTTTTAGCGGTGAGGAAGGCGCGGTGCTCGGTGCGGAACGGGCGGGTGTTTTGCAGGCGGATATGGGCCTCAATGCGGGTGGTGCGGGTGTCGTGGCGCGGCGTGGCTGTGACATCGATCTGCAACTTAAGGCGGCAATCTTTTTGCAGCATCTTGTGATGGATGTCCCGGATGCTCTTAAACCACGCCATCTTGGGGTTGTGGATATGGTGGGCCTCGTCGTTAAAGACTGCGAGTTCTTCGATTTCGCGGACGATTTCGCGGAGGTCCGTTTTGCTGTCGGTGGTCTTTGCGACGGGCTTTGCGCCAAAGGCATCGGAGAGGAAGTAATCGCGCAGGTCGTCGTCCTCCAGTGAAGGCTCCACGACATCGCCGAGAAAGACCCGGTGGCCATTTTTAAAACGTACCGCTGCCATTCTTCGGAGAACATACCGTGGGAAACGGAACCCGAAGCGTCGAAGCGGAGCAGGTCGAACTTGTCGCGAGCCTGCTTCACATCGTGCAGCCAGATGACCGTCTCCACGGCCTCGCGCTGGGCTAAATAGTAGCGAAACGGTGCAAGCGAACCATCGGCGGTTTCAAGGAGATGGTCCGTTTCAAGCCACCATTGAAGAAGCGCGACCGAAGTAGATGACGCGCCGGGGTATCCTTTCTCGGAGACAGGGAGACTTGGGGGTGTGATTAAAAGTGGAATGGAAGCGCGACGCGCGACGGTAGTAGGACAGCCTTCTAGGCTGTCGGAGTGGGATGGGCTTCCAGCCTGTCCAGTT
>JAYSTZ010000322.1:0-3824 GCA_043719365.1 Verrucomicrobiaceae bacterium
CTCAAACGACGGAGCCGCCCCCAGCGCGCTGAGCTGCACCTATTCCATCTACGGACAGGATTTCACCGCCGCCTTGTCGGCGAGAGTCTTTGCGCTCCGCGTGCGCACTGAGCGCTTCCGATATGAGCCGATTGATGATTCCGAGCCTCGCGGCAGCATGAAAATCAAGTCCACCGCCACAGCCAGCATTTCACGCATTTCCTAATCCATGGCCATTCCTTCCACACCTACCTCATTCATTGCCGATTCCCTCGCGCGGCCGTGGTTTCTCTCGACTTCCGGCGGCAGCGCAAACTACGACGCCGTCAAGCTCACGTGGGCACACGCGGGCGTATGGATTCGACTGCAAATATTCCAGGGCGGAGTCTGGGCGGACGTCGCTCAAGGCTTGCAGACTGCGAACTATCTTTGCCGCTCGCTCACGTCCACGAGTGCGGAAATCATCGGCATCGTCGGCGGGGCATCGTTCCGCGCGGCCGCTGGCAATTCAGATGGTCAATCCGCATACGCTACAGCCGTAGTCATCACCGCATCCACCACACCGGTAGTGCTCGCAGATCTGACCGCGCCGACCGCCACGCTCGTAACAAACTCCACGAGCGCGCTGGCCATCTCCTGGACCGACGTGCAGGCGAAAGAATCTTACTTTGAGTTGGAGCTGCGCACTATCAGCACCGGTGCCGTGCGCATCTACGCACAGAGCACATTTGTCCGGGCATTCTCTCGCGCACCAGGTGCTGACGGTGTGCTCGCTACAACACCGTATGTCGCACGCGTCCGCGCAGTGTCCGAGCAGGCGGCGGGCGCTCGAATCAACGGACCTTGGAGCAACGAGCTCGTGTTCACCACGCTCGCACCCGTGATCATTCTCACACAGCTTCCGGCTGCCGTCGATTGGTGGCGGAATGCGCCAAGTGGCAGCTACACCATCGTTACCAATACGCCGCCGTCCTCGACTTCGACCGGCGCGCTCCCCGCCGGGATTTCCCACGCGGCCGGCATCATCAGCGGCGTCGCCACCGCCGCAGTCGGAACCTACTCGGCAAACATCACCGCGACGAACGGAGCCGGAAGCGATACAAAGGTTCTCACGTTCAACGTCCGCGAACCAAGCATCGAGCTTCAGTTCTCCCACCCCGGCGGCGTGCTCGTGGATGCTACGGCAGCGAATGCTGCGCAGCTCGGGAAAGGGGCGCTTGGAGTGCTGATGGAAATAGCAGTGCGCGCCATCGTCAACGGTCCTGTCAGCTCCGCATTCGCCCCGCTCGTAATCACCGGAGCGCCCGCGTGGCTCACCATCATCGGCAGCTCGCTCAAAGGCACACCCACCGTGCCTGGCGTGTGGGATGTGAATGTGACCGGGACAAACGCCACGGCGCAGACATCGAGCGCCGTCATCCGCATCGAAGTGCCAGTGCTCGCGTTTACCAGCGCATCCAGCCTGACCGCATACGAGCAGGATGCCGTCTCCTTCGCCGTCACCACATCGCCCGTGGCTGGTGAAATTATTTTGAGCGGCGCTCCCGATTGGCTCTCGCTTGAAGGCGGTTTGCTCGTCGGCATCGCTCCCGAGCCCGGCCAATTCACGCCCACATTTACCGCAATCCTTGGCAGTTCCGCAGCGGTGCAATCGTTCACGCTCAACGTGCAATCAGTCATCCACGCGCCTGCCGAAATTATCGGGCACGTCGGGGATCCTCTTATCGACGCGGCGACGTATCTCGGCGGTGCGACCGTTGAGGCCTGGCACATGTCTCACTTGCCGGAAGGAGTGGCATTCTCCGAACTGCCCATCGACGGCGCAAACGCGGCACTCAGCATCAACGGCACGCCGACAGAATTCGGTATATTTGAATCCGTCATCTCCGCGCAGGTTCGCACCGCTGCCGACGTCCGCATGGTCCGTCGCACAGTCATCTTCCGCATTTCCGGCGGTCTGTTCCTGCACTGGTTCCACGACGACCCACAGCGCCGCGAGCTGCAAGTGCTGATGCGCACCGGCGAGGTTCGCAGCGCGTCCGAGACTGCCACAGCAACTCTCGCGCTCAAACGCGGCGACGCACGCCGCGTCCATGTCATTTTCCGGGATGGTCCGTTTGGCCCCGGTCGCATCGGGCGGGACGTGGTGACAGACGACTTTTCCGCGCTGAGCCTCACAATCCGCCCTGCGGGCGACTTCGACGGCGAGCCATACGTCACGCTGGAAAACGTCGCGACGACTGAGGGAATCGACGGGAAAACCATCGCCTATTTTGAGATTCCGGCGACGACTGAAGCGATCGAGGTCGCGTTCGACTCGCTCAATTCCTCGCCGAGCGCAAATCCCGCCGCCGCCGCGCTCGCCGCGACCGGAGAGCTGACGTGGACGCGTGGCGGCGCAAAAGATTCCAGCGAGCTTTTCACCGTCGCAATCCACCAAGACGTTGACCGATGAACGAACCCGCTCGCCCGCTCTCCCTTTACGGCATTGCGCCCGCGCCCGAACCCGCGCCAGAGCCGCCGCCCACGCTACACGTCATTGTGGACGCGATGCCCGAGATCAGCGTCACAGTTCCGGCGATAGAGTTCCCAGCTACGCAGCCGATCTCCGCTGCCGCCCTGCCGCTCCCTACCGGCGCGGCCACGTCCGCAAAACAGGATACCGGCAATACAAGCCTCGCCAACCTCGACGGCAAAGCCCCGGCCCTTGTTTCCGGGCGCGTGCCGGTGGACGGCAGCGCCGTCACTCAGCCCGTATCCGCTGCCGCACTACCGCTCCCGACCGGCGCGGCCACATCCGCAAAACAGGATACCGGCAACGCCAACCTCGCCAGCATTGACGGCAAAGCCCCGGCTCTTGTCTCCGGGCGCGTGCCGGTGGACGGCAGCGCAGTCACACAGCCCGTCTCTGCCGCCGCGCTCCCGCTCCCGACCGGAGCAGCCACGTCCGCAAAACAGGACACCGGCAATACAAGCCTCGCCAGCATCGACGGCAAAAACCCGGCTCTTGTCTCCGGGCGCGTGCCCGTAGATGGCAGCGCAGTCACACAGCCCGTCTCTGCCGCCGCGCTCCCGCTCCCGACCGGAGCAGCCACGTCCGCAAAACAGGACAGCGGCAATACAAGCCTCGCCAACCTCGACGGCAAAGCCCCGGCCCTTGTGTCCGGACGCGTGCCCGTGGACGGCAGCGCAGTCACACAGCCCGTCTCCGCCGTAGCGCTGCCGCTCCCGACCGGCGCGGCCACGGCAGCAAAACAGCCCGCGCTCGGCACTGCCGGGACCGCGAGCG
The DNA here is from genome assembly GCA_043719365.1 of Verrucomicrobiaceae bacterium. Classification (GTDB taxonomy): domain Bacteria; phylum Verrucomicrobiota; class Verrucomicrobiia; order Chthoniobacterales; family Chthoniobacteraceae; genus SXWH01. The sequence goes on from JAYSTZ010000322.1 coordinate 3,269, forward strand.
CCGACGTGCTATCCGTTCAAGGGATCGCGAACGGCACGCCTCAACGCGTCGAGTTTCGCCGTCGAGAAACTTGGGTCTGGACGATCCCCTCGATCACGGTTTCCGCGAGCAAAGCATTCCTCGAGCTCTTTAACGGCAGCGGCAGCGGCAAAGTCATAAAGGTGCTCGGAGTATTCCCAATCGTCGATAACGACACCGCAGTGACGGGAGTGCTCGGCTTCGAAATCAACGTCACCCGCGTGCGGACAGCCACAGCCCAATCGACGGGCTCGGCCTGGACAACAACCGGCGATTGGGGGCCATCAGTCGGCGGCGCGCTGCCACATGATACTGCCAACGCCGCAATCCCTGCTCAGGTCACCGGCTTTTATTGGCCCACAGGAACCGCGCCGGCCTCCTACGGGGTAGATATAGGTGTCATCGTGAACGCTTGGATTCCCGGCGAGGAAGCGTCTGGCAGCTTTTCGTATTTGTTCCAGGGCCAGACGAACATCCTTGGGCCGCTGACAGAAGATGCCCAGCCCATAACGTTGCGCGAAGGGCAGGGCATGAAAAT
>JAYSTZ010000323.1:0-9327 GCA_043719365.1 Verrucomicrobiaceae bacterium
CCTTCGGCTTGGCAGGCTTCGGGGCGGGCTCCACGGGCTCGACGGCAGCCGTTTTTTTCACAGCGGGTTTCTTCGGCGCTGAGGCGGTCGCTTTGGCGGGTGCCTTTTTGGTTGATTTGGTGGCCACTGCTTTTTCGGCGGCCTTTGTTGCTTTCTTTGCCATATAAATGTTTACGGACGTTGGGCCCGCAGGAAAATCGGCTTCCCAGCCGATTGGTCTTAGTGATGAGGATTGCGGCCCGCTCTTGTGAAGCCGGCCAATTCTCGAAATGAGAACAGGCCGAGGGACCAGAAAATTGAAAATTCGTTAATGAGTAGATGGTCGTGCCTTTGAAAGGCGAGTCTTCGCGGGTGGTGGAGAAAATAGCCTACCGTGACTTCGAAGCCTGCGCCGATGACGCGACCGAACAACCCTTCTTTGGGGCAGCGGCTGCCAAACGTCAACGGGTTTTTTTTCGGCAGCGGCATTGTTTCCCATTCGTAACTGAGGTCTCAACGCAGGCGGTAGTGGTCTGGACGCACTTCAAACCGACCGGAAGCCGTCGGTGAATCCCATCGCGACGGCACCGCGGGACGATGCGTTCGCTTTTGCCGTTGATTTGGATTTGCCAAGCTGGCGAGAGGTCGCTAGTTGCACTTTTTACTTATGTCAAAAAACGCTTTTCACGCCTCTCTCGAAGGAGCTCAACACGGTGGTAAATCTCTCGCGCAATTTCTGGATTACGCAAAGGCGGCGGGTGCCGGCGGCGCGCAGCCGAGCAATTATATGCTGGGCGACGGGAAGGGCGGGCTAAAGAAGGCGAAGGAGATCCGGGCGACGTTTGAGGACCGGGGGATGAAGCTGGATGGTATTTCGGCGCATTGTCCGTTTTGGGTGCATACGTCGATTTGGACAGGGACGAAGTCGGGGCATCCTTTTATCGCGCCGGATGTGGCGAAGCTTTCGCCGGAGAAGATCGAGGCGTGGCATGAGAAGTATTTGCTGAAGCTGATGGATCTGGCGGCGGAGTTGGGTGTGAAGTCGATGCCGATGTTTTGGGGAGTGGCGTTTGGCTGGGAGCTGGCGACGGGGTATCCGTGGGGCTTTTGGGCGGGGCCGGGGTATGATTTGATGGCGGAGGGCAAGGAGCGCTTTGTGAAGAAGACGAAGAAGCTGCGGGACCATGCGCGGAAGCTGGGGATTTATCTGTGCCATGAGATTCATCCGGGGACGGCGGCTTCGACGGCGGATGATTTTAATATGCTGGTGGATATTTGCGACGGGGATGCGTCGCTGGCGGTGAATGCGGACCCTTCGCACTGCTGGGAGGGTGAGGATTGGGAGACGCGTTTCTTGAAGGTCGGCAAGCGTATCTATGCGGCGCATGTGAAGAATTTCGTGGTGCGCCGCGGGTTCCCGCTGCGGACGATGGAGCCGAGCTGGACGCGCCGGGCGATGCAGTTCACGGACTTGGCATCGGGCGATTTGAACATGCACCGTTATGCGGAGCTGTTGCTGGCGGTGGGCTACAAGGACCGGTATTGCAAGCTGCATAAGACGGACTCTGCGCCGCTGGTGGTGGAGGTGGAGAGCGCGCACATCGAGCTGGATTTCTGCTCGTCGGGCGGCATCGCGTATGTGGCGAAGAACCTGTGTTTCCCGCAAGCGGCGGGGTCGTTTGAAGACGGCATGGGGGCGTAGTCGCTGGCGTTGCGTTGATTTTCAAATGGCGTCGGTCTCAGGGCCGACGCCATTCTTTTTTGGGATAATGAATACGATCATTCTTACTATCGGAAAGCCGAAGCTGGCTTACGCGCGGGCAGGCGTGGAGGAGTATCTTTCCCGCATGGGCCAGTGGGGTGGGGTGAAGTGGGAGCAATTGAAGTCGGGGACGAGGGAGCAGGAGAGCGCGGTGCTGCTGGCGCGAAGCGAGGGGCTGTTCCGGGTGGTGATGGATGAGCGGGGCGCGCTGGTGACTTCGCGGGCGCTTTCAAAACGGCTCTCGGAATGGGAGCTTCGCAGCGTGAAGGGCGTGGCGTTTCTGATCGGCGGTGCGGACGGGCATACGGCGGAACTGAGGGAGCGGGCAGATTGGGTGTGGTCCCTGACGCCGCTGACGCTCCAGCATGAGCTGGCGCTGGTGGTTTTGTGCGAGCAGCTTTACCGTGCGAGGAGCATTTTGGCGGGGTTGCCGTATCATCGGGACTGAAACGATGTGTGAGTTTGCGAAAGGCGGCAGTTGGGGGAAGCTCATGTTTGCTTGGCTGCGGGGCGTTTCTGCTTTTCGGCCCAAAAAAACACAAAATTCGTTTTGACAGGAAAGCTGCGGTTGATAGTTTCCGCGCCCTATTTCCGGCACTTCGGAGACTTTACCATCCCTGCCGCCGCGACGGCTATCGTTGCGGGGCGGGGGTTTTGTTTCCAGTGACGGCTCACTAATTTAACTAACACACAATAATACAATACCATGGCCAAGGAAGCATTCAAACGCGAGAAGCCCCATGTGAACGTCGGCACCATCGGCCACGTTGACCACGGGAAATCCACAACAACCGCAGCAATCGTTCACGTTCAGTCCCTCAAAGGACTCGCAAACCCGATCAGCTACGCAGACATCACCAAGGGCGGAACCGTTCGTGACGACACAAAGACCGTCACCATCGCCGTCTCGCACGTCGAATACAGCACAGCGAACCGCCATTACGCGCACGTTGACTGCCCCGGACATGCCGACTACGTGAAGAACATGATCACCGGTGCAGCGCAGATGGACGGAGCAATCCTCGTCGTCTCCGCTTCCGATGGCCCGATGCCGCAGACCAAGGAGCACGTTCTCCTTGCTCGCCAGGTCGGTGTGCCAAAGGTTGTCGTCTTCCTGAACAAGGTTGACCTCGCCGACGCAGACCTTCTCGAGCTCATCGAGATGGAAATTCGTGACCTTCTTACGAAGTATGATTTCCCGGGTGATGACACGCCAATCGTGCAGGGCTCCGCTTCCAAGGCGCTGGCTTGCGGCGACGCAAATCATGCCGACGCGAAGTGCATCTCGAACCTCATGGACGCGCTTGACTCGTTCATCCCGCTCCCAGAGCGCCCGATCGATCAGCCTTTCCTCATGCCTCTCGAAGACGTGTTCAACATCGAAGGTCGCGGCACTGTCGTTACCGGTCGTGTGGAACGCGGCATCCTCAAGAAGATGGAAGAAGTCGAAATCATCGGTCTCCGTGACACCGTAAAGACGACCGTCACCGACATCGAAATGTTCCGCAAGCTTCTCGACGAAGCACGCGCTGGTGAGAACGTTGGCGTTCTTCTCCGCGGCATCAAGAAGACAGACGTGGAGCGCGGCCAGGTTCTCGCTAAGCCAGGTTCGGTGAAGCCACACAAGAAGTTCAAGGCCGAGATTTATGTTCTCAGCAAGGACGAGGGCGGACGTCACACTCCATTCTTCAACAACTATCGCCCGCAATTCTATTTCCGCACGACGGACGTGACCGGTTCGGTCACCCTGCCAGCGGGAGTCGAGATGGTGATGCCTGGTGACAACGTCAGCGTTGACATCGAGCTCATCAGCGGCGTCGCCATGGAAAAAACCATGCGCTTCGCAATCCGCGAAGGTGGACGCACCGTGGGTGCAGGTCGTGTGACCGACATCGTCGCCTAAGCGAGAAAAAACTTGCCGGATTACGCGCGGGGCGGAGATTATCCTTCGCCCCGCGCTTTCGGCTAAAAAACATGATACGGGAGTAACTCAATTGGTAGAGTAGCGGTCTCCAAAACCGCCTGTTGGGGGTTCGAGTCCCTCCTCCCGTGCCAGTTTTTCAAACCAAACCAACCATGGACTTTTTCAAAGTTAGCGGAAGCCTCGCATTCGGGGTTTCCATTTGGCTCATCCTTCTCGTCGCTGTGATCACCGCTTTTTCTAAGCGTGCGATCCTCGGTTCGTATTTGCGCGACGTGATGACTGAGCTTCAAAAAGCGACATGGCCTTGGGACCCGAAGGAAAAAACCTTCGCCGCTAAGTATAAAGAGCTGATCGATTCCACTCTCGTGGTAATCATCGCAATGATTCTTCTGGGAGCCGTTGTATCCACGATCGACCTGGGACTGCTCGGAATCACCTCGTGGATTTTTAAAGCACACTAATGACCGAAGAACAAAAACGCAAACAGTGGTACGTCGTCCATGTCCTCTCCGGACAGGAAAACAAGGTGTGTGATAGCGTCAACAAGCGCATCAAGACGGACGAGATGTCCGACTACGTATTTGAAGTGGTGAACCCGACGGAGCGCGTGTCGGAAGTCCGCCGCGGGAAAAAGACGGAGACAACCCGCAAATTTTTCCCCGGCTACCTCATCGTCAACATGTGGTTGTTCGATGATAACAAGCAGCTCGTCGAAAAGACTTGGTATTTCATAAAGGAGACGCAGGGCGTGCTCGGATTTGCCGGCACTAAAGATCGGCCGACGCCGATGCCTCAAAAAGAAGTTGAAGCCTTGCTCTCGCAAGTCCGCGCCTCCGACGAGAAAGCCCGCCCGAAGGTGGAATTCACAGTCGGCGAAATTGTTAAAGTGGCCGATGGTCCCTTCCAGAGCCAGACCGGCGTCGTGGAAGAAGTCGATCCAGAGCGTGGCAAACTCCGCGTCAGCGTCAGCATTTTCGGACGCGAGACGCCCGTGGACCTGGAGTACTGGCAGGTCGAACGCAACGTTTGATCTCACAAATTTACGCACAAACAAAATCTGGGCGCGGAGCCTCCCACGCCCAACAAATCAATCTAAATCATGGCAAAAGAAATCGTAGGATCCATTAAACTCCAGATCCCCGCTGGACAAGCAAACCCCGCACCGCCAGTCGGTCCGGCGCTCGGTCAACAAGGTGTCAACATCATGGCATTCTGCAAAGAGTTCAACGCTCGCACGCAGAAGCAGACAGGTGACATTCTTCCTGTTGTCATCACCGTCTATAAAGACAAGAGCTTCACGTTCATCACGAAGCAGCCTCCATCGTCGTCGATGATCAAAAAGGCACTGAAGATCGCTAGCGGAAGCAAAGAACCTCACAAAGTCAAAGTCGGAAAGCTCTCGAAGAAGCAGCTTCTCGACATTGCCAAGGCAAAGATGCCCGATCTCAATGCCCGCACGGAAGAAGCCGCGATGAAAATCATCGCCGGCACCTGCCGTCAGATGGGTGTGGAAATCGAACTTTGAGTCGAGTCGAGAGCAATATGCTCTCGATATAGCTTTTGAAAAGCGGGAGTGAACGAAAGTTCTCTCCCGCTTTTTTTTGAATCAAGTGTGCGGCGCGGGCCACGCAATATCAGCGAGCAGTCGGTGCTCGACCGGCAATCCTAGAAATGGCAATTACTAAACCGGAGATTTCAGGGCACTTGCGAACGGAGGTCCACTCACCCACAGGGCAAGCGGAGTATCTTCTGCAACTTGTTGCCAATCTGCGAAATCTGCGGTTACAGATGCTTCTTCTAGGGTAATTTTTCGATCCATTGCGGATGAGTACGCAGGCATTCGCGTATGAATTCAAAAGCGGCGGAATTACGTTTGACCCGCAGCCAAAAATTTTTAGCACGCGCGGACGAGCTGTGCCGGGTGTGCAGTGCGCTTCGGAGAGTCCAGAGAAGGTCTGCATTGAGGCCCCTGTATGTTCCAGAATAAACCGATTCGATCACTTCCGGGCGAGCGAAACCGGCGACGTCTGCAAGTTGTTTTAAATCCGGCGATCCTACCCCGCCGCGGAAAGTTTCCGGAAATCTTTCGCGGAACAAAAATCACCGAAGTTTTTCGCGCTGTCGCAAGTTCGCGGATGTGCGTTAGGGTGCGCGGCATGTTTACAGGACTCGTCGTAGAAACAGGAACTTTGCTCGCGCTGGAGCCTCGGGGTGAAAGCGCCCGACTCACACTGCGTGCGCCCACCGTCGCGCAGGGTGCGCGGCTTGGCGACAGCATTGCAGTGAATGGGTGCTGCCTCACGGCCACGGATATTGCGGGCGAAAATGTGTCGTTTGACCTGCTCGCCGAGACGCTGCGGCGCACGAGTCTCGGAAGTGTTCAGACGGGTGGAAAAGTAAATCTCGAGCCTGCGCTCGGCGTCGGTGCGAAGATGGGCGGCCACTTCGTTCAGGGGCACGTCGATACAACAGCCGAGTTGCTCGATTATTCCGAGCACGGCGCGGATCGACGATTGGAGATCGAATTGCCCGCCGAGTTTGCGCACTACGTCATTTATAAAGGGAGCATCGCAGTGGATGGAATCAGCCTCACGGTCGCGGAGGTCGGGGAGCGCAGTTTCACCTGCTGGATCATTCCACACACCGCCGCGCTGACGAATCTCCACGCCCGCAAACCCGGCGACCGCGTGAACCTTGAGTTCGACCTGCTCGCAAAATACGTCGAGCGGATGCTCGCAGCGCGGAAAGCAGTGTGACGCATGGACGCAGTTCTCGCTCCATACGGGTACGCGGTGCTCGCTGCTGCGGGCGCTGCGGCGGGATTCATCGACGCGATCGCGGGCGGCGGCGGGCTGATTTCGTTTCCTGCGCTCATGTGGGCGGGGCTGCCCATCCCGGTCGCGCTCGGCACGAATAAACTGCAATCCTCGTGCGGCACCACGCTCGCCGTCATTCGCTTCACGCGAGCGGGTCTCATTCCATGGAGGACGCTGCGCCTCGCCGTGCTTGTCACGTTTCTCGCGGCGACGCTTGGCGTCGTTGCCGTCACGCATTTGGAGAGGACGCTGCTTCAGCGCATCGTTCCCGTGCTCCTTCTCGCGGTCGCGATTTACACGGCACTGAATCCGCGACTCGGCTCAGTGCAGCGGAAAGCGCGGATTGGCGCCGCTGCATTCGCGCTCATCTTCGGGACGCTGCTCGGGTTTTACGACGGTTTCTTCGGGCTTGGTGCGGGTTCGTTTTGGATGATGGCCTGCGTGCTGACGCTCGGCCTGGATCTTCGCGCCGCGACGGGAACGACGAAAGCGCTGAATCTCACGAGCAACATCGCGTCGCTCATTGCGTTCGGGAGTTGCGGTTTTCTGCGATGGGACGTTGGCATCGCGATGATTGCGGGTCAGCTTCTCGGCGCGCGGCTGGGTAGCGGCTTGGTGCTGACTCGCGGCGCGGCGATCATCCGGCCCATCTTCATCGCGACGGCGCTGGTTCTCGCTGCGCGACTCGCGTGGCAGGCTTTGTTTCCCGCTACAACTTAGCGCGCACGAGTTTCACCCCGGCCACCATGGCGGCGAGTTTGCGTTTGGCCGCCCATCGCGCTGTTTGCGAAAGGCCGCAATCGGGCGCAAATGCAAGCCGCTCGGCGGGCGCGTGGCGGAGGCATTCGCGGACGCGCGCTGCGATGTCCTCGGGCGTTTCGATGTAATAGCTTTTCACATCAATGATACCCACCGCTACGTCGCGGCGCTTTGCGATTTCGGCGATGATGGGCAGCTCGGAAAATTCGCGGCTCGCCATCTCGACGTGGATTTCATCGAGCGAGAAATCGAGGAACGCCGGGAACATCGGGGCATATCGCCGCAGGCCCACGGCGCGGGCTTTGTAATTGCCGAAGCACAGATGCGTGGAGAGTCGGCATTTCCCGACGATGGGTTCCACGGTGCGGTTGAATACATCGACAAATTTCGCAGGATCCTCGCGGTGCGCGTAGCAACTCATGCTTGGTTCATCGACCGTGATTTCCGTGCAGCCCGCCTCGACAAGCGCCGTGAGTTCCGAGCGCACGATCGGCAGCAGCGCCTCGGTGAGTGCGGCGCGGTCGGGATATTGGGCATTGGGCAGCAGTCGCCCGCTCAGTGTGTATGGACCGGGGACGGATGCCTTGAGAGTGACTTCGGGACTTGTGCTCGCGAGGAGTTGCAGGCGCTTGAATTCGTCCACGACGCCGAGGCCGCGCGGGGCCCGGAGTTCGCCGATAACGGGATGCTTGCCGCGCTGGTCGTGTGCGGGCGGCCCGAAGCGGCGGGGTGGGGCACCTTCGAGTTCGATGCCGTCGATGTAGCCGTAAAACGAGAGATTAAAATCCAGCCGCGTCTGCTCGCCATCGGTGATGACATCGAGCCCTGCTGCGAGTTGATCGTGGACGGCGCAAACCACAGCGTCGTCCTGAATCTCAGCGAGATCGTCTTTTCCAAACTGCGCGAGATTCTGGCAGGCAAACTCGAGCCAGGATGGAAACGGATAACTGCCGATGACGGTGGTGCGAAGTGGACGTGGCTGCATGGCAAGGACGCTGGCAGAAGTCGCGCGTCGTGGGAAGTACTCGCTTCTCGTTCACGCGGAATCCCGCAATGACTGGGCGCAATGCGAATCGAAGTCATCAATACCGGCACCGAGCTCATGCTCGGGAATGTGCTCAACTCTCACCTCGGGTTTATTTCAAATGCGATATTCCCGCTGGGGCTGCGCGTGCAAAGACAGGCGACGGTGCCGGATGGCGATGCGATTCGCGATGCGCTGGTGGAGTCGTTTGGGCGCGCGGAGATAGTTTTCGTCACGGGCGGTCTGGGGCCCACGACGGACGACATCACGCGCGAAATCGTTTGCGAACTCCTCGGCCTCACGATGCAGCACGACGAAGAAATCTGGCAGGCGATCATGGCGCGGTTTAATCGACGCGGCATCCCGTGGAATGATCGCGTGAAGCTTCAGGCGCTTCATCCGCCCGAGGCGCGCGTTCTGCAAAATCCAAATGGCACAGCACCCGGTCTGTACTTCCCGCCGATTGCCTCGCACAAATCGCCGCACCTTTTTTTGCTTCCCGGTCCGCCGCGGGAGCTGCACCCGATGGTCCTAAACGAAGTCCTGCCAATCATCCGCGAGATCGTCCCGCCGCAAAGCATCCAAGAAATGCGGACGTTCCGCACGACGGGGCTCGGCGAGAGCAGGGTGGAGGACTTGGTCGGCGCGCAACTGATCGCGCTCGGACTCGAAGTCGGATACTGTGCGCGGCCCGGCGAGGTGGACTTGCGGTTGATCGGTGAAAGCTCTGTTCTGGACCGCGCGGAGCTCATCGTCCGTGAGAAACTCGGCACATCTGTTTTCACCACGGACGCCCGCGCGCTGGAGCAGATCGTCGTTGCCGCACTCATCGAAAAGAAGATGACTCTCGCCATTGCAGAAAGCTGCACAGGCGGTTGGATCTCCAACAAGGTCACCAACGTCGCCGGAGCCTCCGAGGTTTTTCTTGCGGGCTACGTCACCTACGCAAACGCCGTCAAGACCCGCACCCTCGGGATTCCTGCGGAACTTATCGCACAGCACGGCGCTGTGAGCGATCCGGTCGCGCGCGCAATGGCTGAGGGTGCTCGCGCGGCTTGTGGAG
>JAYSTZ010000324.1:0-3820 GCA_043719365.1 Verrucomicrobiaceae bacterium
CTCACCAGCGGGCTCGATGGGTTGGATATGGTGCGGATTCTAGAGGCTTCCTCGCAATCGCTTAAGGCGAACGGCGCTCCCATTTCTTTCGCGCGGTCCGATGGGATACTCTCCGCCGAGACGAGTCAAGCATCCCAACGGGTACAGCGTGTATTGGCGGCCGCATGAACCGCCCGTTGCGCGACACCCAACAGATCGCATCCGACGTGAGGCTCGGCAAAGATGTCCAAATCTTTGGATTCGTAAATCTTTACGGCTGTGAAATTGGTGATGGGACAAAGGTGGGCACCTTTGTCGAGATCCAAAAAGGGGCGAGAATCGGTTCACGGTGTAAAATATCGAGCCATACTTTCATCTGTGAGGGTGTGAACATCGAACCAGAGGTCTTCGTCGGCCACGGCGTCACGTTCATCAATGACCGCTATCCGCGCGCGACCAGCGCCACAGGGGAGCTGCAGACTGAGGCCGATTGGTCGTGCCAGACGACGACAGTACGTCGCGGTGCTTCGATTGGATCGGGCGCTACCATTCTGGGTGGGGTCGAGATTGGGGAAGGCGCTGTGGTCGGAGCCGGAAGTGTGGTGACGAAAAATGTCCCCCGGGGCACAACCGTAGCAGGAAACCCAGCAAGAGTAATCAGACACAAAGATCAAAACCACTGATGAAAATTCCATTTCTAGATATCAAAATCCAAAACGAAGCTCTTCGAAATGAAATCATGCAGGAGATCGAGAAGGTCATCGATAGCGGTGCGTTCGCGGGCGGCACTTTCGTGGAAACGTTCGAGACGGATTTCGCAGCTTATTGCGGCGTTCCACATGCGATTGGGGTCGGAAGCGGCACCGAGGCACTATGGCTGACTTTGCTGGCGAGAGACATCGGGCCGGGCGACGAGGTGATCACGGTCCCGAGTACATTCATGGCGACTGCCGAGGCAATCACCTACTGTGGAGCCCGCCCTGTCTTCGTTGATATCGACGAGCGAACCTACAACATGGACCCGGCGGGGCTGGAGAAAGCGATCACGAAAAAGACCAAAGCGATTATTCCTGTCCATCTTTTCGGTCAGCCTGCGGACATGGATCCGATCTTGGAGATTGCCAGAAAACACGGGCTGTTCGTAGTGGAAGACGCCTGCCAGGCTCATGGTGCCGAGTATAAAGGGCGCAAGGCCGGCACGCTTGGCGATGCGGGCTGTTTCAGCTTTTACCCCGGGAAAAATCTGGGTGCTTTCGGCGAAGCGGGCGCGGTCGTCACGGCGGATGCGCGGCTGCAGGAGAGAATTAGGATTCTGCGTGATCATGGCCAGGTGCGGAAATATCATCACACGATGATCGGCTGGAATTGCCGGATGGACGGGATCCAAGCCGCGGTGCTCCGGATTAAATTGAGGCGACTCGAAGAGGGAAATAGGCGTCGGCGCTCTTGGGCCGCTCAGTATGACCGGGCGTTCGCCGGTTGCGATCCCGTCCGCACCCCAGCGGCACCGCCGTGGATCCAACACGTCTATCATCTCTACGCGATCCGCGTGGCGGATCGGGATGGTATGATTCGCAGTCTCTCGGAGCGGGGGATTGGCACCGGAATCCATTATCCTGTACCGGTTCATCTTCAGGCCGCATATCGCAGCCTTGGCTATGGGAGAGGCTCGTTCCCGTGCGCGGAGAAATGTGCCGATGAATTTCTCTCGCTGCCAATGTTCCCGGAACTAACCGCCGCCCAGGTGCAAGCCGTTGCCGACACAGTCGTCGAACTCACGGATGCGGGCGCAGTGACCGCATAAGCGAGATCGCATCGAAATAGTTTGCCGAGCCGCATTGTGATGAAAGCCGCACATCCATGAACGCCGCTCCAGACCCTGTGGGCGTCGCCATGTCGGACCGCCATGAGCATGGGATTGCCGGTGCAGCCGTAGAAACCACGATCATCGATCCCTTCGACGTTCCTGCTTGGGATCGTGAGGTGGTGGCACATCCTTCTTCCACGTTCTTTCATTCCAGTGCCTGGGCGCGGGTTCTGGTAAAAGCTTATGGGCATCACCCTCTGTATCTGCGGTTTTCCTGCGCCGAGCAGTTGTTGGGATTGGTGCCGTTGATGGAAGTGAAAAGCCGATGGACCGGTCGGAGGGGAGTTACGCTCCCGTTTACCGACTCCTGCGAGCCGCTCCTTTTTTTGGAAAGCGCCCGCCGAGGGATTTTTGAGAAGCTGAGTGAAATGGGCCGGAATCGCGGCTGGCAGTCCTTGCAGTTTCGCGGCGGACCGCCGCCAGATGACTTGGCGCGACCATCACTCTCCTTCTACCGGCATGTCCTGGATTTACGAGCCGGGCCGGAGCAGTTGTTCACCGAAGTCGAAAGCTCCGTTCGGCGGGCGATTCGAAAAGCGGAGCGCAACGGTCTGACTATTGCAGTCGAGTTAACGATCGAAGCCGTGCGGGATTTTTATCGCCTGCATTGCCTGACCCGCCGCCGGCATGGCGCTCCACCGCAGCCATGGAGGTTTTTTCAAGCCATCTTCGAAGAAGTCATTTCCACCGGCGCGGGGTTCGTGGTCCTCGCGAGGACTGAATCCGCTCCCATCGCCGCCTCAGTGTTCGTCAAATGTGGCAAAAAGGCAGTGTACAAGTTCGGCGCTTCGGATGAAGAGAGGCAGGATCTCCGTGGGAACAACCGCGTGATGTGGGAGGGGATCAAGACCCTCGCCGCCGGCGGCTGTGAGACCTTGGATTTCGGCCGGACGTCGGTCCAGAATACGGGCCTGCGACGTTTCAAACTAGGCTGGGGCGCGGCAGAAGAGCTTATTCACTATTACAAGGCGGATCCCGCCTCTGGCGAGTGGCTCAACGAACGCGACAAGAGCACCGGGATCCACACGACCATTTTCCAGAAACTGCCTGTCGCGCTAAATCGTCTCGCGGGCGCCGTTCTTTATCCACACCTGGACTAACTACTCGAACTTATGAATACGCTAACATCTCCGCAGGATATACCTGCATCGGGCATGAATTTGAGCGACGCCATGGTGATGCTCTTCAAGCACAAGTGGAAGATCCTCCTCTGCAGTCTCGCGGGCTTCGCTGCGGCTGGTGCGGTAATTTTCTCTCACAAGCCAACATACCAGTCCCAAGCCAAGGTTCTGGTCCGTTACGTCGTTGACACGAGCGCTGTCGATTCGCTCGACGGAAAGGCGACATCGGCGATGAACGACAGCGTGATCAGTACAGAAGTGGAAATTCTGACGAGTTGGGACTTGGCCGTGCAGGTGGCGGACAAAATCACACCGGAGCGCCTGCTTCCAAAAGCGGTAGGAAAGGCCACAAAATACGATGCGGCCAAGTCGATCAGTGCCGGACTCCAGGTCATCGCAAACCACGGGAGCAAAGTCATCTGGGTGTCTTACAAAGACGCGAGTCCGGAAATAGCGACGGAGGTGCTTGCCGAGCTGATCACTCGGTATCTGGAAATGCATCTGGAGGTCCACCGGTCGAGTGGCGCGTTTGCCTATCTAAGCCAGCAAAGCGATCAGATGCGCTCTCGTTTATCGGAGATTGATGAAGATCTCAAAAAACGCAAAGGCAACGCCTTAATCGGGTCACTCGCAGATGCTTCGACGGCCCTCATTTCCCGGATGGCCAAAGAGCAGGGGGAACTCGCGATGGCAGAGGCCGAGCATGCAGAACAGCGAGCCCGCTTGCTCGATATGCAAAAAGCGCCTACCGGGGCGACCGAAAGCACGAACGAGTCTGCGGGATCTCCGCCGAACAACGACGAGGTGCAAAGCTACCGGATGCTGTTCGCCCGCCTGGACGAACTGCGCAAGG
>JAYSTZ010000325.1:0-24655 GCA_043719365.1 Verrucomicrobiaceae bacterium
AGCTCGCTAAACTTGCTGCCGAGCTCGTTGAGATTGATGCGATCCTGCGGGCGCTTCGGGCCGGCCACGCCGGGGACGACACACGCGAGATCCAGCTCCAGCTCGACGCTGTAAGCGATGTCGCCTTTCGACGGAATGCCCCACAGACCCTGCGCCTTGTAGTAGTTCTCGAACGCCGCGCAAAGCTCTTCGCTGCGGCCCGTTCCGCGCATGTATGCGACGGTCTCTTCGTCGATTGGGAAAAAGCCCATCGTGGCTCCGTACTCGGGAGCCATGTTCGCGATGGTTGCGCGATCCACGACCGGCAATGACTTCGCACCGGGGCCGTAAAATTCCACGAACTTCCCGACAACCTTCGCTTTACGCAGCATTTGCGTGATGTGCAGCACCACGTCCGTCGCCGTCACGCCTTCCGTCACCGCGCCGCTCAGGTAAACGCCCACAACTTCAGGCGTGAGGAAATAGACCGGCTGTCCGAGCATACCCGCTTCCGCCTCGATGCCGCCGACGCCCCAGCCCACGACGCCGAGCCCGTTGATCATCGTGGTGTGCGAGTCCGTGCCGACGAGCGAGTCCGGGAAAAAGACGCCGTCTTTTTCGAGCACGCCCTTCGCCAAATATTCGAGATTCACCTGATGCACGATGCCGATTCCCGGAGGCACGACGCCGAATGTCTGAAACGCTTGCTGCCCCCATTTCAGCAACTCGTAGCGTTCGCGATTGCGCTTAAATTCAAGGTCCAAGTTCTTTTGAAGCGCGTTGCTGCTACCGAAAAAGTCCACCTGCACCGAGTGGTCCACCACGAGATCGACCGGCACGAGCGGCTCGATCATTTTCGGGTCGCGACCGAGGCGCGAAACCGTCGAGCGCATCGCCGCGAGGTCAACGAGCAGCGGCACGCCGGTGAAATCCTGCAATACCACCCGCGCCACCACGAACGGAATTTCCACCTGCGCTGGAGCCTTCGCATTCCAGTTTGCGAGCAGCTTCACATCCTCCTCGCGAACACGCTTGCCGTCGCAATTGCGCAACACCGACTCCAGCACGATACGGATGGAAACCGGCAGCTTTGAAATCGGACCGACGCCTGATTTTTCTAATGCAGGCAGCGAGTAGAAATTCCCTTGTTTACCGTTGCCGAGATCGAATTGAGCGAGAGTCTTAAATGCGTCCATGTGAGTGCAAGAAAAGCAGCCGCAAACGAAGTGTGCAAGCCATCGGTGCGGGCGTGCGCAAAGTAGCCAGCGGCTTGAGCCGTGACGGCGTGTCTTTGCGGGGGACGCGCCAAATCGGATTACCGTGCAATTCTGGGAAGCGTCCCGTCCCTTTTACGGAGGCTCGACGGCTAAAGCCGCTGACTACTTTGGCCCTTAGGGAAACGCTGAATAATGCAGGAACCAAGTTTTTGAAACCGCTAATCTCCGCTAATCCTTGGAGCTTTCTCCCTCAAAATTAGTGAAGATTAGCGGAGATTAGCGGTTTCCTTTTCCAGCCTTCGATTAAATCAGCGTTTCCTTAGCGCGTCGTCCGCGTCGCGGTTCCGGTCTTTCTTTGGACCGTGCCGCGATCCTCATGGATATCGCGCGACTGCTTGAAATTCTTATCAAGCGGCTTTTGCTTTGTTGCGGACTCGTTGCGGTCCGGTCTTTTTCTCCGGGTTGCTTTTGAGGGTGCTGCGGCTTTCTTTTTCATGCCGAGAAGATGACACACAACCAGCAGGCTGCCTGCCCGCAAATTGGCGGAAACCATCCCCTTTCTGGCGATGTAGCTCGACATTCCAATGTCGAGTATAGCCGTTCCATTGCGTTGTGCGCGCTCCCGGATGGGTGCGCTTAAACTCGACATTGGAACGTCGAGCTACCGGTCGCACTCGCCCATCACGAAATCAAGCGAGCCGAGGATTGCTACGACGTCGCTCATCATGTTGCCGGGCAAAAGCTTTGGCAGGATGCTGAGATTGATGAACGAGGGGCTGCGGATCTTCAGGCGATACGGGGTTCCGCCGCCTTTGCTGTAAATGTAGAAACCGAGTTCGCCCTTCGGGTTTTCCGCGCCGAAATACACCTCGCCCGCCGGAGCTTTGACGCCCTCGGTGTGCAGGATGAAATGGTGGATGAGCTCCTCCATTTTCGTGAGGACCGTGGTTTTCGGCGGCGGGTAATTTTTCGGGTCGTTCACGAACCAGCTTCCGCCGGGCATCGTGTCGCAGACTTGGCGGATGATTCGCACGCTTTGCTTCACTTCCTCCATGCGCATGAGGTATCGGTCGTAGCTGTCGCCTACGCTTCCGATTGGCACATCGAAGTCGTACTGCTCGTAGCCGAGATACGGCTGCTTTTTACGAAGGTCATGGTCCACGCCGCATGCACGGAGATTCGGGCCGCTGAGACCGTAGGAAATCGCATCTTCTTTCGAGATGATGCCGACGTCTTTTGTCCGGTCCACAAAGATGCGGTTGCGGGTGAGAAGACGGTCCGTTTCATCGACAACCGGGAGCAATTCATCGCAGAACTTGCGAACGGCATTCAGGAAGCCATCCGGCAAATCTCGGACCATTCCGCCAACTCGCGTCCAGCTCGTGGTGAAACGCGCGCCGGTCATCTGCTCCATGAGATTGTAGATGATTTCGCGCTGCTGAAATGTGTAGAGGAACACGGTCATCGCGCCGGTATCCATGGCAAAACAGCCGAGGCCGAGCAGGTGCGCCGAGATACGTGCGAGCTCGCAGCCTAGGACGCGCATCGCCTGACCGCGTGCCGGCAATTCCCAGCCCATGAGCTTCTCCACGGCCATTGCGTAGGCGACGTTGTTCGCCACGGGCGCGAGGTAATCCAGCCGGTCCGTGTATGGCACGAACTGGTTGTAAGTCATGTTCTCCGCGATTTTTTCGTCGCCGCGATGCAGGAATCCTACATCGGGCGTGGCCTTCGTGATCACCTCGCCGTCGAGCTCCAGCACAAGCCGGAGCACGCCATGCGTGGCAGGGTGCGAAGGACCCATGTTAATAATGAGCTTTTCGCCCAAAGCGTCCCCAGTGCCTTCCAGACCCTGCTGGGTCTTGGTCAAAGCATCGGGCATTTCAAACTCAACAGTGCTAGCGGCCATAAGTGTTAGACCCGAAAGTGCGGAGACACGGCGGGTCGGGCAAGTCATTTGTGAAAAGTTTCACAAGCGCCCGCGACGCATTAGAGACGACGCTCTGTTCGCGCTTCAATGGAAACGCCCGCTGTCCGCACTATCCAATCAACAGCGGTGGAAGTTCGGGCAGCATCCACGGCGCAGGCTCCGCTGATTCCACATGCTCGTCGAACGACACACTTTCCTGCATCGCCAGGACCCGGATGTCGGAAGCGATGTTTTCGGACCGCGTATTGAGCTCCGCGGCTGCGGCGAGCACGGAGGCGTCCACTTCAAAAGGCTTTTGCAATTCCGCCCGCTCGCGGACCAGCAAGTCACGAAGCTCCCGCAACCGGCGCGTGATTTCCGCGGCCGTCTGCGTGGCATAGTCGAGACTCGTACCGGCGGCAAATTTCTCCGGGATTGCGGGGAAACGGTCGCTCACCACGGTTTCGAGATGCTTTTCGAGTGCAGCGCGCGCTGGCTCGTGAAAGCGCCGCACTTTTTCCGGGGCGGGGATCTCTTTCACGCCGGTATCGCCGAACAGACGTGCCCGCACTTTCGCAATCGAACGGAACATCAACCAGTCCGCAAACGTCTTGCGAACGGGAATCGTTTCCGCCGCGATTCGGGCTGGGAAAGGCGTCGGGTCGAACGTCGGAGCCATCACACGCTGGACGACCGCGCCCGATTCCGCGGGCGAAAAACCGGTGGTTTTCATGTCGGCGAGAGTTTCCGCCGAGACCTGAAGACCGGCGCTTCCCGTGTCGGCAGCCCGCTTTATCTGCACAAGGATGTCGTCAAAAAGGCTGCGTCCGGTATCGGTCAAAGTCTTGTCCCAATGGCTCAAACTCAGCGAAGCAAGACTCTCCGCGCTGCCGTACCAGCGCGACAACGCGCGCCGCATTTCCTCGCGCATGACGCCGACCCGCGAGCGAATCGCCTCGGCCGTGCGACCTTTGTTTTCCTCGTGAAACGCCTGAAACATCGCACCCCAATCGGCCCCGAGCAGCCGGTCTGCGGCAGCGAGTCGTCTATCGATCTCCGCGATTCTCGCGGCACGCTTTTGCTGCTGCTCGACAATCAGCGCGACCTCCGAACCGGTGGCCACGGTGCGGGCTTCTTCGCAAAGGGAGCGACTCTGCCGGAGGCTGTCGCGGATGAATTCACGCGTGTAATCGCTGCTATTTAGATACTCCGTCAGGTCCTGCAAAAACGCATCGAACGAAGTCCGGTGTGCGCTTTCCGCCGCATTGCCGGATAGGAAAGACGATGCCGCACCGAGCAAATCGACCGCGTGAATCCGAACGCGGCCAGCCTCGTAAGCCTCGCGCAACGGCCCGGACATGGAGAGCGTCGTGAACGCCTCAATCACCCGCTCCGGATGCTGGCTTTCCGCGCTCGGACGAAGGCTTCCGTCGGGCGCGAGGTCGCGCTTTCCGGCGTCCACATTCACCACGATAAAGATGCGGCTGAATATCCCGAGGAGCTGGTTGAACTCGGCGAACACCTGCTCCAGAAAAAGGTTGTCCGTCTTCACCACGAAGACCGCGCACGCTGCGCTGTCGCGGAACTCGCGGGTGAGGACATCGTAGCCGAAATTCATCCGGCTGTAGAGCCCGGGCGTGTCCACAAGCACCGTCGAAGACTCCGCCAGCGCAGGCACCGGCACCTGAATATCGATGCGCCGGATCGCCTCCGGGAAGGTCGTCCTCGGGTCGAACGATTCACCGCGTTCCTCAGCCGCGCGAATCTCCTGCGCGAGCGTGTGGTGCGCCTCCAACACGGCGTCCGCGAGCACCACTTTGTCATCATACGAAGACTCGCGTCCATTATATCGCGTCATCGAGTAAGCAGCCTTTTCGTTGTCGCGCACAAACACGAGGCAGGGGTAACCCGGCAGCGAAGTGACCTCGCTCACATAAGAGCCGCTGATGGCGTTCATCAGCGTGCTTTTCCCACTCTTGAGCGGACCGAAGATCAGCAGGTAAGCCTGCTGGCGGCGGAGTTTGTCGAGCAGCGAGCGAAGGTGCGCACGCGCATCGTTCAAAATCGCGAGCGAACATCCCAGCGCGTCGGACCGGAGTGCAAACTTTTCGATCGCCGAGTCAAGTGCATGAGGCAGGGGAGCCACGGTCTCTCCACACGCTGCGCAAAAACGGGAAATTTCAGTCTTCATCGGGACAAACCGTTCAAGGTTTGCCCCGCCACGTCAATCCTCGCGGAGGAAATCACCCTCGCCACTCTCCAGCCTCGCCAAAACCACCTGCGGACCCGATTCTCTGCGCCGTGCCCGATCCATCTGACGATCTATTTTCCTTTTCCACCGGCCCCGCGCAGGAGGTGAAGCCGCGCGTTTTTTCCGTCGGCGACGTCACCCGCGCGATCCGCTCCGTTATTGAGGGAGCGTTCGTCGAAGTGTGGGTCGAAGGCGAGGTCTCCAACCACCGGCAACAAGCCAGCGGACACCAGTATTTCACGCTCAAGGATGCGGAATCCCAACTGGCATGCGTCATGTTTGCACGTCCCGGCATGTGGAAAAAAAGCACCGTGCAAATCCGCGACGGGATGCTCGTGCAGGCGAAAGGGCGCATCACCGTGTACGAGGCGCGCGGCCAGTATCAGCTCAAC
The DNA here is from genome assembly GCA_043719365.1 of Verrucomicrobiaceae bacterium. Taxonomy (GTDB): domain Bacteria; phylum Verrucomicrobiota; class Verrucomicrobiia; order Chthoniobacterales; family Chthoniobacteraceae; genus SXWH01. The sequence goes on from JAYSTZ010000325.1 coordinate 5,749, forward strand.
GTCAGCTCGATTCAGCAAGCCGGCGCAGGCCAGCTTCAGGCGCGTTTTGAAGCCCTGAAACACAAGCTCGCCGCCGAAGGACTCTTCGACGCGGAAAACAAACGCCCGCTCCCGAGCTTTCCGCGCACGCTTGGAATTGTCACCTCTCCTACCGGGGCCGCGCTGCGCGACATGCTGCAAATTCTCGCCCGCCGCGCACCGTGGTTGCGGATCATTGTCAGCCCCGCACGAGTGCAGGGAGACGGTGCCGCAAAGGAGATCATCGCCGCGCTCGAAAACCTGCAAAACCTCAGTGAGCCCGTGGACGTGATCGTATTGGCGCGCGGCGGCGGGAGCATGGAAGACCTGTGGGAATTCAACGATGAAGCGCTCGCCCGCGCCATCGCCGGGTGCGCTGTTCCCGTCGTCTCGGCAGTCGGACACGAGATAGATTTCACGATTGCCGATTTTGTCGCCGACCTTCGCGCGCCCACACCCAGCGCCGCCGCCGAGATCGTCACGCCCGACACCACGGAACTTCTTCGGCAACTCTCCGAATATTCGCGGCGGATGCGACGCGCTGCGGCGGGAGAAATGGAGCGCGCCCACGCCGCGCTCGCACTCCTCGCCAGCCACCCGCTTTTCCGCAACCCCACCGCGCGCATCGAGCAACTCGCGCAACAGATCGACCTCATTGAGCAATCCCTCACGCGCGCCGCGAATGATTCTATCGCGGCCCATCGCAACAGGCTCGCCGGGATCGAGTCGCGACTCCTTCGCCACCGCCCCGATCAGATTCTCGCCCTCCGCGGACAGGAAGTCGCGGCGATATCCGCACGCCTTCGCGAAAAGGCGAATGCATCCATCGCGCTCCGCATTGCCGCAGTGGAACGGGTTGCCGCTATGCTCCGAATACTTTCGCCGGAAGCCACGCTGAAGCGCGGATACACCATCACCACCGACAGCGAAGGCGCGCTCCTTCGCACCCCGGAAGCGGCCACCGCCGCTGGCACGATCCTCACGCGATTTGCAAGCGGAACCATCGTGTCCACGCCCGCGAAACCGGCTGCACGGAAAAAGAAAAAAGAGTAAATCAGCCGAACCTCATCGGGCTGGTAACAGAATATGAAGGCATTTTCCGCTCGCAGTCGGCGCGAACTTCTCTGAGAAATCCAAGCTGTGCGCATCGCATACCTTTTCAGCAGATATCCAGTGGTCTCGCAGACGTTCGTCGATACCGAAATGCTCGCGCTCGAACGCGCGGGTGTGGACATCGAGATCTTCAGCATCTACCCGCCTCACACCTCCTTTCGCCACGGGCACTACGCGCGGCTCAAAGCACCCGTCCATTATGCCCCGCCGCAGAGCATCCTGAAACTCAGCGAGCAGGAGGCAAAGCGCACCGGACGCTGGCCGGCGGACCTCGTAGCCAGCCACGAGCGCAAATACGGGATCGACTACAAGTCCAACGTTCGCGCACGGAACGCGCTGTATTTTGCCGACCTTTTTAAAGCGCGTGGCTTCACACATTTCCACGTTCACTTTGCGAATCGTGCGGCGCACACCGCAGTGTTTCTCAAGGCCATCAGCGGGATACCGTTCAGCATGTCCACCCATGGACAGGACTACATGGTGGATCTGGGGAACGATGAATTGCTCGCCGAGATTTGCCGCGATGCGGAGTTTATCGCAAATGAAACCGCGTGGAGCACCGGCGAGATGCGTCGAATCTGCCCCACCTCGACCGACAAAATGTTCCGCGTCTTCAACGGGATGGATCTTTCAAACTTCACGAAAGCGCGCCCCGGCGCGTCGAATCCGACTCCGCGGATCGTGACCATCGGACGGCTCATCGAGTTCAAAGGGTTCCATCATCTCATCACCGCAGCCGCGATGCTGCGGGAGCGCGGCCTCGCGTTTCAGTGCGACATCATCGGCGAAGGTCCGTGGCGGCCGCAACTTGAGCGCGCGATCTCCGACGCAAAGCTGGCTGACATGGTCCGGCTCACCGGCGCACTGCCGCAGGAGGAGGTTTTTTCCGCGCTGAAGAGCTGCGATATTTTCACCCTGCCGTGCATAGTGGACCAGGCTGGCGCGAGCGATGTTTTTCCCACCGTCATCCTCGAAGCAATGGCCAGCGCGCGCCCGGTCGTCTCCACGAAAATCGCCGGCGTGCCCGAGCAAATCGTGCATGGCACGACGGGCTTCATCTGCAAACCCGGCGACACCGCCGAGTTGGCGGACGCGCTGGAAAAATTGCTGCGCTCATCCGAGTTGCGCGAGCAGTTCGGCGCGGCCGGGCAGCAGCGACTACAGGCGGAGTTCAGCGTGGACCACACCGTGAAAGAGCTGCTCAGCCGTTTCGAGCAGACGGTGCAGCCCGACACGAAGCCCGCGGCCCGCGCAGCCGACCTCGCCGTATTGCTACACGAGTGGCCTGCTTCCGAGCGACACGAAGCCGAATTGCGCCAGCTCGCGGAGACCTTTCCGGCATTTCGCACCTACGTCGTACACGGCGGCGGAGCCCCGCCGGCGGACTGGCGCACGACATTGCCGCACATCGATTTTCTGCCCGACATGATGGTCGTGGAAGCCGAGTGGCAGCAGCAAAAAGATCTGCGTCACCGCATGGAAACCTGGCGCAGCGATCTTGGCAGCAAACTCTCCACGGAAGACTTTCTCCGCCACGCCCGCTACGCACTTTCGCTCCGCACCTGGATCAAGCGCGACGGCATCCGGCACATCCACGCCGCCAGCTCCCATGAAGCTCTGACTGCATGGATGCTCCGCCGCCTGACCGGCGTGACCATCAGCGCGACGATCGAGGAAAAGAGCACGATTCCGGGTCCGATCCTTTGCCAGATGGCACCCGATTTCAAAGGGTTCCGAATCGCCGGAAAACGCAGCGATGATCCGTTTGATGAAGCCGGTCCGGCACGACCGTTTACCGTCGCGCAAAAATCGGGGCGCCACTTCGAACAGGAGTGGCTGGACATGCTCCGCCGTTGGTCACAGAACTCCAAACGCTAATCTCACCATGACCAAAAAAGCCATCATCCTCGCGGGCGGCGCGGGCACCCGCCTGTATCCACTCACGCAAATCGCCTGCAAGCAACTCCTCCCGATTTACGACAAGCCGATGATCTACTACCCGCTCGCCACGCTGATGCTGGGCGGCTTGCGCGAGGTGCTCATCATATCCACACCAAAGGATCTCCCGATGTTTCGAGAGCTCCTCGGCGACGGAGCGCGCCTCGGGATGCGCATCGAATACGCCGAACAGCCAAAGCCCGCCGGGCTCGCCCAGGCGTTCGTCATCGGTGCGGACTTCGTCGGCAAAGACTCCGTATGCCTCATCCTCGGCGACAACATTTTTTACGGGAAACTGGACTTCTTCCGCGACGCGCTGCGGCTTGTCGGCACCGAAGGCGGCGCGTGCGTCTTTGGCTATCAGGTCAAGGACCCCGAGCGTTACGGTGTCGTGGAGTTTGGTGCGGACGGACGCGCAATCAGCATCGAGGAAAAGCCTGCAAAACCGAAGAGCCCCTTCGCCGTTCCGGGGCTCTACGTCTATGACAACGAAGTGCTCCAAATCGCACGCGACCTCAAGCCGAGCCCGCGCGGCGAGCTGGAAATTACGGACGTGAATGTCGAATACCTTCGCCGTGAAAACCTCCATGTCCGCGTCCTCGGTCGCGGCATGGCGTGGCTCGACACCGGCACCCAGCAAAGCCTGCTCGACGCCAGCAACTACATCGCGGCCATCGAGAACCGGCAGGGCCTGAAAATCGCCTGCCTCGAAGAAATCGCATTTGCACAAGGATTCATCGACCGCGCGGGAATGCAGCGCTGCATCGAGGCCATCCCGAAAAGCCCTTATCGCGAATACCTCGAACTCGTCCTTGGCGAATCGAAGTAGATGACCAGCGACGCCCCAACGCAGTCGCCGATCTGGCTTCGCCGATGGCCGTGGGTGTTGGTCCTGCTTGTCGCCGCGCTCGGCTACTACGGCAGCTACTACCGCCACGGCATCAACTTTCAAGATGAAGGCGGAATGCTCACCCACCAGACCCAGCGCCTGCTGAACGGTGAACTGCCAATTAAGGACGTCCTCCTCGGCTACAACGTCGGATGGTTCTACCCGCTGATGGCGCTCTTCAAATTCAGCGGCGTCAATTTTGTAGCGCTGCGAGTGTACTTCATGGCGCTGAGCACGCTCGCTGCCGTGCTCGGATTTTTCACGGTCGAAAAAGCGGCACGTTATGCGGGGCTCAAGCGTGCTGCAATCGGCCTCGGTGTCGCGGTCGGACTGCTGCTCATCGCCACGCCGGGCATGATGTTCAAAAACTACAACCCACTCGCAACCGTCGCAAACGCGTGGTGCCTGCTGGGATTCGTGCTCGCGCAACCGAGCACCCGGCAGTCCTGGAAATGGGCGCTCGGCGGAGGGTTGATCCTCGGTGCGACATGGCTGGTGCGAATCGACCTTGGCTCGCTTTTTACGGTTCTGTGGCTCGGGGTAATCACCGCCCGACTCGCGGAAGGGACGGCAAGGCTGCGAACATTTACCGTGTCGTTTCTGCTGCTCGCAGGCGGCATGGGAGCGATGCAAGCACCTCTTTTTTGGGACGCATATCGGCGAGGCTTCAGCACGAATCTCACGGAGTCCTACAAATCTTTTTGGCGCGAAACCGCGCGGAGGGTCGGCATCAATCTTCCCAAACAGACACCGAGCACATCATTGGGAATGATTCTCGCCGAGGCACCGGTGAAAATCGACACGAGCTTCGGCGGAAAGGCGCGTATCACTTGGGCAGAGGTGCAGTCCTCGGACGATAAAAAATACGCGGACCAACTTGGGCTTTTTCTTCTGACTTACGCGCCATTGCTCTCGCTCGTGCCACTGGCTCTGCTGGCCGCGGGCCGATGGGTTCGTGCAATCGTCGAGCGCCGCGACCCGCGGTTTGCACTCGCCGCACTCGCGCTGATTGGTGCGTCGCTGATGATGTTTCCCCACTATTTTTTCTGGCGGCCCGATCCTCCTCATCTCTCAGAATTCGGCCCCGGATATTGGGTCGCGGTCGTCGGGGCGTTTGCACTTTTGGGAACGAACGGCAACCGCTGGCAAATGCCTTCGCGGATTCTCGCCGGATACCTCGTCGTCCATTGCGCGGTATGGGTGTGGCGTATTCTGCCAGACCGCTGGTGCGGCACCATCGCTGCGCGCGAGAACCGCAGGACGCTTTTCATAGGCGAAAACGGCGTCCACGTTTACGAGCAGAAAAATACCGCCGCCTGGATGGGGGAAGCTCACCGCGTCATCCGCGAAAACAGCACGGACTCGGACTACCTCGTCGCGTGGCCGTATCACCCTTCGTTCAATGTTTTCACCAACCGCCGCAGCTACGAATGGCGCATGTACGTGGACGAAACCATCGCGAAAGGTGATTGGAACGCCCGCGCCATCGCGCGGATGGAAAAGCACAAGCCGCGCATCGTCGTCATCAGCAATTGGGATATCAACGGCACCGAAGCCTCCCGCTTCAAAAACTGGGGCGCATCCATCTACGCACATATTCAGGCGAACTACGAACGGCTCGGGAAGTACGACGAGCGGGAGAAGTTTGAGGTCTGGAAGCGCAAGTAGGCACAACAACGAACGCCTCGTCTCCCTACCTTTCCGCCGCTACGCCTTCGTTGCGCTGAGCACTTCCAGAGCCCGCACAGTGGCGGATGTGCGGCTTTCTACGCCGAGTTTCTGAAATACTGCGCCTACGTGTTGCTTCACGGTCTTCTCGCTCATCTCCAGAATAACTGCGATGTCCCCGTTGCTCTTTCCCTGGGCCACCCACAGCAGCACATCCGCTTCACGCCCGGTGATTCCGAGTATCCGTTGAAGCGGCCCGGCGCTGCTGAAGTCGGGATTGAACGATGCGCTCGCTGCGGTGGCGGCCATTTGCGAGCGGACGGCGTCCGCGCGGTCGAGTCGCGACTCGATGGCTGCGAGCAGGTCTTCGCGGATGACAGGCTTCGTGAGGTAATCGTCGGCACCGTAATTCATTCCCATGCGAAGGTCGTTTTTGTCGCCGCGCGCGGTGAGGAAGATGAATGGGATGAGCGCGGTTTCTTTGTTGGAGCGAAGGGTTTGAAGAACCGCGTGCCCATCCAACTCCGGCATCATGACGTCGCAAAGAACGAGATCGGGCTTAAACGAGGCGACTTTCTCCAAGCCCTCTCTTCCGTTTTCGGCAGTCTCGGTTTCGTAGCCTTCCATCTTTAACATCAGCGCGATGTTTCTGCGCATGGGCGCCTGGTCTTCGATCAAAAGGATTCGGTGTTTTTGGCTCATGTCTCCGAGTGTGCCTGAGATTCGAAAGGAGCGCCATCCGACTAAAGTCGGATATGCAACTCGGCCGGGCAGGTCGTATTCGTCGTCCATGACTGCCAAGGCCATTCATGCCCTCCGCACATCATTTGCCCGCGTGGAGTCGCTCGGGAATGTGGCTGCGCTTATCTTTGATAATCGTCTGTTCGAGTTCGCTCCACACGGACGCCCCATGTTCCCGGATAAGCGGACGACGATCTCTCCACAGCGGAACACTCACCATACAGAGCACCGTCGGCATCGGCACCACCGCGACCGTGACCTTGTCGGCCTGATGACTAGAATAATACCGGAAAACTCCGCGTTGATTCGGAGGGCTGGAGGTGACACGACACTGATGACCTTGCTGCTATAACCCGAAAGTGGAATATGGAAATGCGCAGAATGGCTGTAGTCTTGCTCGCATTTCACGCATGAAATCATTCCGCATCCTTCTCAGCTCGCTGCTTTTCGCCGGTTCGGTGTTTGCCGCTGCTCCGTCGAATCCCATCCTCTACGTCACGCAGGTGCCGCTTCCAGACGAATACATCCTGCCGTCGACTGGTGCGGCGCACACGATCAAGAACGAGCGAATGAGCATCGTCAGTGCGATGCAAGTTCCGCTCGGCGACACCGAGCATGCCGGGCGCGGCGGGGCTTTGTGGATTCGCTATCCCAGTGCTCTGAATGCGACGAATCCCCGCAATCTCACGGCTGCTGCGGGATACGGCGGAGCCGTGGATCCGAATAGCAATGCGACCAACTTCCAGGGCGCAAACAGCATCGCGGTGCAACATCCGCACGTTCACTGGAATGGGGCGAAGGCGGTGTTTTCAATGGTTGTCGGGGCACCGACGAGCGCGGCAGATACGACACAGTTTCGGTGGCAGCTTTACGAAATCACGAACTTCGCGGCGGGCCAGACTCCTGTCATTACCTACGTCGCCGGACAGCCTGCGAATTACAACAACATGCAGGCATGCTACGACACGCAGGACCGGCTGATTTTCGTCAGCGACGCGCCGCACGGGATGATGGCTTCGATCTATCCGCAGCTCGATCAATACAACGCGCTCCCTTGCAATACCGGCCTCTGGCGGCTCGACCGCACGAAGACTCCGGCGGAGGTGAAACAAATCATCCACACGCCATCCGGCGCTTTCACTCCGTTTGTGGACAGCACGGGCCGGGTGATGTTTGTGCAATGGGATCATCTCTCGCGAGACGTCTTCGCCAGCTACGATCGCGAGGTCATCGGCACGACGCCGCAGAGCTTCAACGGCAACGGCACGTTCGACAGCGAGACCGGCAGTATCTTCACGCGCGGCACGGCGGGAACCATTGGCACATCGAACTACACGACATTCAACTTCTTCCCCGAGCCCCGGAACTTCGACGTTCCCGCGCTGACCGCGCTTGGAACTTACTTCAACGGCACAGCCACGGTGCCGATTCTGAACGGGCTCGCCGTCAACCAATTCTTCCCGTGGGAATGCAGGGAGGACGGTTCGGAACATGAAACAGATCGCCACGTCGGCCGACATGAACTCGGCGGCACGGCGCCGCTTCGGGCCAGTTTCAAAGATGACGCCAACCTCCTCACCGCGACCTTCAGCCACCCGACAGCGCTGAACTTTTTTCACCTCACCGAATCGCCCACCAGCCCCGGCACTTCCTACGGGATTAATTCCAGCGAAGCGGGCACCCACACTTCCGGGCCCATCGTCAGTTACGTCAGCTCCGCAGCGGTGAATCCCGCAAACATGGCCCCGACGTATGTCACTCCGGGGCTCCCCGGCACCCCGCAGCCGTGGACTACGCAGGATGTATATCGGAGCCCCGTTCCACTCGCGAATGGCAGCCTGCTCGCCGTGCATTCCACGATGACGCAAAACGACACGAACACCGGCACCGCTGCGGCACCGCGCTCGAACTTCGCCTTCCGCCTGCGGGCGCTCACTTCGAACGGTACGAACATGATTCCGGATTCGACGATCACTTTCACCAACCCGCAAAACGTCACCAACATCCAATACTACGCCTACGGCGCCCTCGTGACTTACGACGCTGCAAAACTCTGGGAACTCGACCCCGTCGAGGTCGTCTCCCGCAACCGTCCCGCACAGCTCACGAGCCCAATCGCCGCAGTCGAGCAGTCCGTCTTCGATGAAGAAAAAGTCCACGCGCCGACATATCAAAATTACCTTCGCACGAACAACCTTGCCCTCGTCACCGGACGCGATGTCACCCGCCGCGACGCAGCCGACAAGCAGCAGCCCTACAATTTGAAAGTCTCCTGGTCGGCCACGCAAACGCTCGGTGCAGTCATCCCAAGCGTGCCGCAAAAAATCTACGACGTCGGATGGATGCAAATCTTCCAAGCCGATGCCATCCGCGCGTACACGCACGACGGCACAAACCCCGCCGCGCTTCCCGCGCCGGGCCGCCGACTCATGCCCGTCCCGCTGCACGGCCAGCCGCTCAGCGAGATGCCCGTCACACCCGGTGCGCCCGCAGGCGCGGTGAAGATCGCAGACGACGGCTCGTGGGCCGCAGTCCTGCCCGCAGGCCGTTCGCTCACATGGCACATGCTCGACGGCACCGGTGCGAAGAGCCAGGTAAAGGAACGCGTCGAAGTCACGTTCGCGCCCGGCGAAGTCCGCACTTGCGCCGTCTGCCACGGCGTCAACTCGCTCGACCAGGCAGGCAATCTCGGCGTCCCGTCAAACAAGCCGGCCGCGCTCCGCCCGCTGCTGCAATTCTGGAGAGGCAATCATCCGCCCGGCACCGTTCAGCATACTGCGCCGACCGCGACCGTTTTGAAAAACGCAGGCTCCGTGACACTCAACGTTTCCCGCATCGGCGGAAACACCGGGCCGATCAGCGTCAACTTCACCACCGTCAACGGCACCGCGCTCGCAGGCACCGACTATTCCACCACGAGCAACACGCTCACATGGGCCGACGGCGACACTGCGCCGAAACCCATCACGATTCCGTTGGCAAACAATCCGGCAATCGGCGCAAACAAAACGCTGACCGTGGCACTCAGCGCACCGCTCTACGGCGACCTTGGCGCGACCACCGTGAACACGCTCACCATCGCCGAGCCACCATTCCAGTCGTGGCAATTCGCCCACTTTGCCGCCGGAGCAAACACGCCCGCCATCGCCGGAGACAACGCCGACCCGGACGGCGACGGAATCAGCAATCTCATCGAGTATTTTCAAGGCACCATCCCCGCGGCCCACGCGGACAGCGCTCCGCAAGGCATCACCGAAACCATCGGCGGCGTCCCATCGCTATCACTCACATTCACCCGCGACCCGAGCCGCACCGACCTCACCTACACAGCCGAAGTCAGCAACGACCTCGCAATTTGGAACCCCGTCGCAGACACCCTCACCGGCACCACCGGCGCGCTCGAAAACAGGAAGGCCAGCGTGCCGATTGGCGGACCACAAAAGTTCCTCCGGCTGAAAGTCACACGACCGTAGATTCAGTCGGGCAGACGCCGAGTTCTGCGGGCTGGGCGGCGGACAGGCGCAGGGCGAAGAAGCACGCACAAACGTGAAGGAAAAGAAGTCGGAGCACCCGTTCAACGAAAGTAACAGCGGGGCCGTTAAGCGAACAACGGCAGCGTCACCACGAAGGTGGAGCCCTTCCCCTCCGCCGACTGCACGGAGAGCGTCCCGCCATGAAGATCCACGCAGCGTTTTACGATGAGCAGGCCGAGGCCGGTGCCTTCGCGCTCGCCGACATTTCCGGCGCGGTGAAATGCCTCGAAGAGGTGCGCAAGATCCTTTTCGGGGATGCCGATGCCGGAGTCCCTCACGGTGAAAACCGCGTTGTTGCCGATGCGGGCGACGCGGAACTCCACGGGGCTGCCTTCGGGCGAATACTTCACGGCGTTTGAGAGAAGGTTGGCAAAGATGTGGCGGAGCAGTGCCTCGTCGCCGGATGCGCCGGAGACGTCGTTTTCCACGGTGTAGTGCAGCGGGCATTTTCCGTTCGACGATGAAAGAGTTTCGTCGCGGAGTTTGTCGGTCAGTTCCTCCAAGATTAGTGGAGCTTTTTGGAATCCCAGTTTTCCCGCCTCAGCACGACCCAAGAGGAGTACCTGTTCCATCATCGCGGACATGCGAATGGTCGCGCTGTGAATGTCTCCGAGCAGTTGGTCCAGCTCCTCGGCGGGGAGCCGCTCGCGGTAGTGGCGGAGAAGCTCGACGGCACTCATGGTGACGCCGAGCGGCGTGCGGAATTCGTGGGACACGAGTGAGACAAAGCGGGATTTCAGCTCGCCGATTTCGCGCTCCTGCGAAAGCGCGACATCGAGCTGCTTGTTCGCGGCGGCGAGCTGCGCGGTGCGAAGTGTGACGGTGCGACGTGTGAGCCAAACCCACGCGAGGGCTGCGGCGAGCAGTGCTGCGGCGGTGATTCCGATGCGGATGATTTTACCCCGCATGACGGATGGATCGGGTCCAAGTGTGCGGACGTCATTGGCAGTGCGGGCCCGGAGGCGGTACGTCGGCACGCCGCCTTCGTAGCGGACGATGCCCGTGGCCTCGATGAGGTCGTTGGGCAGGTATGCCGCAAGTGCGTTCGTTTTGTCGGCATTCTCAAAGACGACTTCGAGGCTCTCGCTCCCATCCTCCAGCCGGAGCGTCTCGCGCCAGCGTTTCGACGAGTAGTTGTCGGCGACGAAGCCCGACGTGTATTCCACGAGCCGCCCGCGCAGGGTGACGAGGTCGTTTGCCGCGTCGCCGTTCACTGCCGCGGCAAACTTCGCCGGGTGCGCCGTGGGAGCTTCGCGCTGGGAGCGGACGCGGATGTTCGCGAAGCGCAGCGTCCCGTTTTCCGCCATCGGCGAACCGACCAGATCGAGCTGGTCGCCGGGCTTCGGGTCCACCACCCACGGCACATCGCCGGGCAGACCTCGATAGCCGGCTCCCGGCGCGGAGTGGGGCGCGGTGTCTGCGCGAAAGCTGCCGGTTTCATCGCGCAGATAAATATACCCGTCCCGGTAGTCGGTCACCGTGCCCGCCATGCGGAAGCGATTCGCGGAGGGCGGTGCGACTTTCATTGCGGCGGCAGTGGTCGCAGTCGGTATATCAAACGGCCCCGCCGTACCCGGAGAGATGACCGATGCCTGCTCCGCGACCCTCGCGTAAGCAAAAACCCCCATTTCCGGAATGAAGACGCCGCTTATCCGCAATCGCGCGCCCCACCAGCCGCCGTGCGGCGTCGGCGGCGGCTCCGGCACGAAGACGCGCACCATGGTATTGTCGCCCACGATGTAAAAATACGTCACCCCGTTGCGGACAAATTCCTGTGCGGAAACCACCAAGCCCTCCACTTCGACCCACGCTGCGTACGGCGGCGTCGGCCCATTCAGCCGGACTTTCTCCGGCGGCGGCAGAGCCGTCTTCCCGGTCACCTGCGCGTCGAAAGCTCTCATGACTGCGTTGTTCCCAGCGGCAAGCGTCGTGCCGACTATCGTCACTGCGTCGCCGTAACTCGCGACCTGTCCATCGGGGCAATTCACCTGCAAGCCAGCCGTCCCATCGTGAAAAAAGAACCGCCCAGGGGTCGCGCCGGAGTACGTACAGACGCCGCGCAAAATCACCGGACGAACCTTCGCTCGCGTGGCCCCCGCGCCGTACTCGGCGACCTCCTTTGCCGTCGTGAGCGGGCGAAGCACGCTGCCATCAACGGCGTCGCCCAGCACCGTAACATCCTCCGGCGACGTGCCGCGCAGCATGAAGTCCCCTCCCGGCATACCGACGCCGCGAAACCGCACGTGCTTGCCGAGCAAATGCGCTGCGCTCCAGCCCTCGGGGTATCCGTAGATGCCGCCGAGACATGTGCCTTCGTCGTCGCTGAGGAGGAGCCAGAACCCCGCAAACGGTCCGGCTTTGATGAAGAAAGAGTGCAGCACCACCGCCTCTACCTCCACTGCGCGGCGGTTATATCTTCCCGTGTTGATGTCCGCCAGTTTCGGCTTCAGCGGTGCCGTCACACCGGGGCTCCCCGTCACGCGAATCGCAGTAGCAGTCACCCAGCTATCGCCATTCGCCACGACAAACTTCACCTTGGCCTCCACTTCCACTTCATCGCCGAGAGCGGGCACCGGCACGTCTTTTGCGAGTGCCACCTGAATCCCCTGTTCCGTTCCTTCCTGCACGAACACATAGTTCTGCGACGGCACCGATTGGACGACGACGCCCGTGAATTTCACCGCCCGCTCCGCCGAACCCGGCGTGGTGAAAACGCGGTTCACCTCCGCGATGCGCACAAACCCCGGCTTAAGCGGTGACTCCCTCAGACGTTGAATCATCGCTTTCAAAAACGGGGGCGACTCCTGCGCAGGCGCAACAGCACCGAGCAGCAGAAGAGCGACGATAACACGGAAAAAGATCACACCCGGACGTACCGCATCCGCCACGCCACGACAAAGGATTCCGGCGTTTTGCGTATCCGACTTTAGTCGGATACGGCGATCCCCCCGCGCATCCAACAAAAGTCGGATGGTGCGATTTCGCGAGCGGGCGCAAAATCGGCGGCTCTTTGAAACACCACATCATCAAAATCATCGCCGTCCTCGCCCTCGCCACCACCGCTTGGGCCGAGGGAAAAGTTGCCTTCAACCCCGCCGATACCGTCGCCACCGTCGCCACCGTCATCACCCGGCAAGTCGGCCGGAGCAAAGAAGGCCAAGGGAGCGGCGAATTCATTCGCCGAAGCCCATAGCGCGCAGCGCCCAATCGATTCCGCCGGGCACCGGAGCGAGCCACTCGTTTGACACCTCCTTCCTTTCACCAAACTTCGTGAACAATCCATCGTATACGAATCGCGGGACAACACGTTGCACTCGCATCCGACTAAAGTCGGATACCGCGATTTCACGAGTTCGGGCAAAGTCGCCACTGCTATGAAAAATCACACATCCATCGAACCACTCGAACCCCGCATCGCGCCTGCAACCATCAGCATCGTCGGCAGGACGGCCACCTGGACGGACTTTGACGGCGACCTCGTCACCATGAAATGGAGCAGCGCCGAGGCGCCCGTTTTTGCCACCATGGACAAAGGCGCGGGCCTGCTCGTCTCCCGCATCCTGCTTGATGCGGCAAAGCACGACGGCGCGAGCTTCACCGTCGCCGTGAAGGCGGCGGGCGTCTTCGGCGACGGGCGCGTGGAGCTCGGACACCTTGATGCCACTGGAGTCTCGCTCAATAGCTGGGTCGGGCCGAAAGCAGCGATCAGCGAGGTGGACCTCGGCAAAGTCCAGCAGGCGGGCATCGGCACGCTCATCATCGGCGGACTCGGGCAGACGCATCACTCGTTTTTCACGGGCGCGATGGGCGACGGGGATAGCCTGATCCGTGGCAGCGTGAAGACGCTGAAAATCAATGGCGACTTCTCCAATGGCCACCTGACCATGCAGCCGGGCACCGGACAGCAGATCGGCAGTTTCACAATCACCGGGAGCCTTCGGGGCAGCATCGCAGGAGGTGGTGGCGCGGTGGATTTCTTTGGCGGAGGCGGGAGTGGTGGGAGTGTCTTCATCGGCGGGAGCATCGAGAATGGACGCCTTTCGATCTTAAGCCTGCCGTTTAAAAGCGTCACCATAGCCGGCGATGTCGTCGGGGCGACCGCGTTTCCGAGTAGCAACGGAGAGGTGTATGCAATTGCCGAAAAGCTGACCGTGCTCGGCTCGGTGCTGGGCGGGCGGGTAGAGGTCGCCTCGGGAACGAAACCGATCCAATCCGTCTTGATCGGCGGCAGCATCGTCGCCCGCGATGGCGTGCAGGAATCCGGCACGCTCAACATCAGCGGAAACGCGAAAAGTGTAACTGTCAAAGGCAGTCTGCGCGGCGCAGAGTTCGCCACCTTCGGGGACGGCGGCAATCCAGGTGCTGGAGCGGTGCTGGTGAATGGGAACGTCGGCACATTGAACATCGGCGGGAGCATCCACTCGGGAAAAGTCGCCGACGGGAAGCTCAGCGTAAACGGCGGCATCCAAGTCAAAGGCAACGTCGGAGCCATCGTGATCAACGGCAGCGTCATCGGCGACGACCGCATGCCCGTCTATATCCTTGCCGGAGGCAGCGGCACTGGGGCGACGAAAGACTACAACGGCATCGGCAAGCTCAGCATCAAAGGCGACGCCATCCACGCCTTCATCGCCGCAGGCACGAGGCTGGCAGACGACAACAACGGGAGTGTACTCGTCTTCGCCAACAACCCCGACGCTGGCATCGGCTCCGTGCTCATCGGCAAAAACTTCAATACCAGTAACATCTTCGCAGGAGTATTGGACGGCGGTTCGCCCGGCGTGAACCCCATCAACATGGGTGACACCCTCGCGGTCGGCGACGCCGCGCTCACCGCCAAGCTCGGCCCCGTCGTCATCAAAGGCCACCTCCTCAGCGACCGCGATTCTTTTTACTACGCAGGCTTCACTGCCGACGTGATCGCCAGTATCACGGTGAATGGCCGCAAGGTCTTCACCGCAGGCGACGGGCTACGGAACTTCGACGACTACATCACCGCCAAGGAACTGTAAGCCACCATGCCACACCAACCGCTCTCCGTTAAACTTTGCTTCTGCTTCGGCGTCTCCATCTTCGCGCTCGGCGGCAGCGCGATTCTCCGCATGGCGTTTACCGAACTCGCGCGCGTCCGGCAGAGGCGCAAGCACCTCATCCGCCTGCCGGGAAAAGTGAACACCATAGACAAAGTGCGGCGATACCGCGCGCAAAGCTCTACGAACAGTCAGCAGTCGAGTTACTGGATTGAGTATTTCCCCGTCATCGTGTTCACCATACCCGACGGGCAACTCTCCCGCTTTCGCTCCGGACTGGGCGAGACCCACCAGCTCCGCCGCACGCTCACCGGCGCGGAAATCGAGCCGCCGCCGCCGAGCCGATAGGTCATGTCCGAGAGACGGTCATCAAGCGCAGAGCGGCAAGATTTTCCTCGGCGAAAAAGAGCGCCTTTACTGGGATGACGAGACCGGGGATGACTTCGCTTTGCAGGTCGCCGGTGCCGGATTTGAGCGTGAGTTCATAGGTCGAATCGCGCAGGAGGTATTGTTCGGCGATACATTTTTCTGAAGCGAGAATCCAGTATTCGCCGACGCCGTGGACTTGGAAGTCCTCGAACTTCGCGCCCCGGTCGCGGTGCTCGGAGGTGTCGGAGAGCACTTCGATAATGAGGTCGGGAATGGGAAACTTCATCGTGTTGGGCTGGAGCGTGGCGACTTTCGCGTTGCTGAAAAATACGATCTCCGGCTCGTAGTCGTTGCGGGGGAAAACGCAGAGGCACTTTTCGCAGAGGACTTTTCCGAGTTGATGAAGTTGAACGTAAGTCCTCAAGAGCGAGAGTGCGTTCATCGTCACATCGAGATGTTTGAACTTCGCGGGCGAGTGAAGAACGACCTCACCATCAATGAACTCAATTTTTTGATCTGGCGTCATCTCCTCGTAAAACTTGCCGCGCCGCTCGCTTTCAGTGCGGATGATTTCCTGCAACACATCCACAGCCTCTCGCAGTTGCGGTGAGTGGCGGAGGGGTGCGATGAGCGTTTCGAGCGTCGGATTCATGCGAGTGTGGTAGCACGCGACAGCAGGCCAGTAAAGAAATCCGCTCCGGCTGAAGTGGATCTGCCTGCTTCCGCGCTAATCCAACATCCCATCGATCCGCCCGCCAGCGGCGTCGCCTTTGATGAAGCCCCATACGACTTCGCTCTTCGGCGGATACACGCCCTGGAATGGCACGGCCTTTTCATCGAGCAACGCGCAGTGCCGTTTCGTGAAGTTCGTCGCACGGCGGTCAAAACTCAACGCACGCACGATGTCGCCATCGATCTTCACCGGCAGCGCCACCGTGTGGATAAGGCCAAGCCTTTTCGGACAGTTCACGTAATGCGGAGTGGCGAGATACTGCTTGAGCGGTATCACATCGGAAGTGCGCCGCGCCTTCTGGTCGCCAGTCCTCGCAGAATAGCCGACCAGCGGATCGCCGTCGGGATTTGCCGAATAGTAGTCCAGTTCCGACTGGATATACTGGTTCTCCGGCAACATCCGAAACACCAGCCGCTGCGACTTCCGGTCGAGCATGTGGACCACCGTCTGTTCCGCCGGAATCAACCGCGACATCCCGACAATATGAGTATCCGACTTTAGCCGGATACGCACGCGCCGAACGTCTCCAAACCGGGGATGCACCGTCTTTCGCGCCTTGGTCGTTGCATTTATACCGCGATTCGGAAAGACTTCTTGCGACTGCGAGAACCACAATGAAATCAATCCCTGCCCTTGTTGCCGCTGCCGCCTTTTCCATTGCAGCATTCGCCGATGACGAGACCACTTTCGCTGCGGCGCCTCCCGGCTCCTGGACGCGCTTTAACCCGCTGGGAATCGCCGCGTTCAATTTCACCGGCGGCGTCGCGCGACTCAGCAGCGCAGCACCGAGTGCGGCGGCATATCCCATTTTAGGCCCGGCGCGCCTTGCACTCTTCGGGCCGACTACTTTCACACAAACCGTGATTTCTGCGGACCTTGTCGCCTGGGGGCCTACGAAGAATGTTCCGGGCGTCATCGCACGGGCGGGGAACATCGCACTTGGCGGGACGCGCGGCTATTCGTTTGGCGTCATTCCGACCACTGGCGAAGTCGCAATTCACCGCGTTACAGGCGAGGTCCCTACGCCGCTTGCGATTGGCATTCCAATCACGCTAACTCCGGGACACTCTTACCGCATTATCCTGATTTGCGCGGGCAGCAATATCACAGGCCGCATCTTTGATCTCTCGAACCTCACAAATCCGTTGATCGAGCTCACCGCAACCGATGCGACCTACCCTTCAGGCCTCACGGGCATTGTGAACGCCGCCGACTCGCTCACCGCGATTGACGCAACGTTCGACAATTTCCTCGCCTGGGATGGCACCCCGCCGCCGTTGAAGGTAACGCCGGGAGCCAGCACCATGACGATCAGCGCAGATGCCGCGCGCAGCCTCAGCACCAATCTCGAAACGACCGACGACCTCACGCTCCCATTCCTGCAGGTGTATCCGGGATCGAGCATCAACGGTACGCTGCTTGAAAATGTCGTGCCGACAAACGCGACGCAGCGCTTTTATCGGCGGCGACTGGTTGGTACTCAATAGTCACGGGAGGCACGAATAGTCCGATATCCGGGCCTCCTGCATCGATTTTCCATCGGTCTGTCTATAAGACTTTAGTCGGATACGCGGCGTCCTGCGGTATCCGCCTTTAGTCGTATAGCGTGATTTTGGAAATAGGCGCAATGTCGGCCCATGCAAACAACGCAACACACGCACGACAACGCCGTGAACTTCACGACGCGAATTATCAGCGGAATCCGCTCCCTCTTCGGCGGGCACGAGGGCGGGTGCGACTCGCTCGTCGCGACCTGCGCCAGCGACATCCTGCGTGTGAGGGGTCTTGAACAGTGGATCGAATCCATCGCTGCGCTCACGCACCGCGAACGCACGGAAATGCTACTCCGGGCATCCGGGACATTCCGCAGCGAACTGATCGCCGCAGACATTGCCAACACCCTCTCGTGCATGGCGACGGACGCAGGGCTATTCCTCGCGGTCACCGACGCCCTCAAGAAATCCAACCAGCGGACCTTTCAATTCGCACAGGCGGCTTAATCAGAAATTCCAACAGCAAATCAACCAATGAAACACAAACACAGCATCATCACCGCCTGCGCACTCGCGCTCGCTTCCACCGCATCCGCCGAGCGCAACTACATCGCGTGGGGGCAACGCCAAAACCCGGCATCCACGACAACGACGGAACGCGGCGTCGCAGTCACTACGGACAAACGGGGCAACGTCTTTGTGACAGGCTACAATGACGTGAGCGGCGGCAACGACACTTGGTACACCGCGAAATATGATGGACTCACCGGCGCAAAGATGTGGGAAAAGACATATTCCAACTTCACCGGTGACGACCAGCCGAAAGCCATCGCGACCGATAGCGACGGCAATGTGATTGTCGGTGGATTCTCGGCCAGTTCAAATCAACGCGATTTCTATACGATCAAGTACGCCGCCGCAGATGGCGCGGTGCAATGGGCGAAACGCTACAACAATAGCAACCAAAACGGCGGCGATGAAATTACTGCCCTCGCCGTGGATGGGAGCGACAACGTCATCGTCACCGGCAAGTCTATTGACAGCGGGAAGCAGGAGGACTTTTACACGATCAAATACGACAAGGACGGAGTAGAGAAATGGGCGAAGCGCTACAGCACATCATTCATCGATATTCCAAATGCCCTGGCGATCGCTCCGAACGGCGACGCCGTCGTTGTCGGAAGGTCGCGCGTCGGCTCCGATATTTGCTTCTACACCGTCCGATACAAAGCATCGGACGGCTCGGTGCTGTGGGACGAGACCTACGACAACGCCGTCCAAAGCGACGATGATGTGGCGACGAGCGTCGCCGTGACACCTGGTGACGCACAGGACCCGACGGGCGCGGTTCTGGTGACGGGATCTTCGCGCGATACGAGCAG
>JAYSTZ010000326.1:0-9320 GCA_043719365.1 Verrucomicrobiaceae bacterium
GAACCCCATTCAAGCGTTCTACCAAACTGAACTACGGCCCGACTTTCGAGGGCGGAGAACCTGATTGCACTCCGCAGGATTGGCAAGCGCGATTTCATACCTCGTTCGCCGAAGGGTGTGATTAAATGTGGATTGCTGCTGGTAGTAGGACAGGCATCCTGCCGGTCGGGGTGGGATGGGGCTTCCAGCCCGTCCAGAGCGACGTGCAGGAGCCTTTGCGGTGGCGTTTGCGAAAGGACGAGGGGAACTGGACAGGCTGGAAGCCCATCCCACTCCGACAGCCTGGAAGGCTGTCCTACTACCGTCGCGCGTCGCGCTTCCATTCCACTTTTAATCACACCCTTCAGCGAATGGCACCCCCGCTGCTCTACTCTCCGTTGTGAAGTATCAGGGAATCGCTAAAATTGCCGTTGCCGTCGCTCTTGCCGTCGCAGGCTGGGCGTGGAATCCATGGCGCGCCATCAAGCATGACCCGGGCGTGCTTGTGGCCGCGATTCCCATCCAGGCTGAAGTCGGGCAGATTGAGCTGCCAGATGTTGCAGGCTGGAAGCTCAAGCCAGCTGCGGAATATTTGCTGCGCGGCCGGGTTTTGGGGACCAAGCGGTATCTCAGCGGCTTCGGCGCTGATCTCGTGCCGATCGACGTGGCAGTCGGTTGGGGCAGGATGAGCGACCAAGCCGTGCTGGATCGTTTTTCGCTCTCGATGGGCAATCGTTTCTTTTTCTACGAATGGAGCGAAGAGCCTGCAATTCCGCCCAACGAAATCATGCGAAGCGCTTCGAACAATCATGTCATCGCTGCGAACAAGGACGTGGCAAAAACCATCCGCTCTTTGGTCCCCGGCCATATCGTGACGATGCGCGGCTATCTCGTGAACGCGAGTTTTCCGGACGGAAGCTCATGGAACAGCTCGCTGCGTCGCGACGATACAGGCAACGGTGCGTGCGAAGTCTTCTACGTCCAGAGCATCACTGCTGCGGAAACGGTACCGACAACAGATGACTCCACGGTTGCCTCGCGTTAGTCGGAAATGCGCGCACTGAGTGCCGCGAAATCGTCATCTGAGATCGGCCCGGCGACGCCACCTTCCCGTAGCGGCGCGGCCTTGGTTGAGCGGCGGACCCGCCCGAGCCATTCGCGGTCGAGCGGTTCGGCGAGCAAATCGCGATGAGTCGCGGCGACGGTGGTTTCGTTCTTTTCACCCGTCGCAGACCCGCGCCCCACGTGAAAGCCCGCGAGCGCGAGCGTCACCCGCACCGCAGTGGAGCGACTGTAGCTCGTCAATGTGCATGGCTCCGAGAGGCGTGAAAACAGACGTTGAAAATGCTCAAGCGTCCACATTCCGGGATTCGCTGCGGGCGAGTAGGGGTCATACAAAATCGCGTGCGGCGACGGCGCGGCGACGACCAGTCGAAAATCGCCGGGATGAAAAAACCACGCCACATTCCCCACATCGACACGGCGTTCGTCCACGAGCGTCGCGGCAGTTTCCCGCCACGGGATGAGGTAGCCGAGCGCTTCGGAATTGCGCAGCGCGAAGTCGAGCGGCGCGAGCGAATGGTCGAAGCTGTGCAGTTCCACGCGCGTCGGGCTCTCGGCGAGCGCTTCCATCACCGCCACTGCGTTTGCGGCTGCGCCGAGCCCCACATCCCACACGATGAGCGGTTCGATTTTTGCAGCGCGCTCGACGAGCCGCGACTGGCCGACATGGAGCCCGCGCGCCTCAGCCATGGGGCCTACGACCGGATGAAACGTCTCGCCATGCAGAACCGACCGAAGGCTAATTGCACCCGAAGCGACAGGCACGAGCGTAAACGAATCTGAATCTTCTATTGCAGGCATCCTTTGGGCTTCGCACTTTTAAGCAGATACGACAAGCAACCATGACCATTTCAAACTCTCAGATACCTTCGGAAGCGCCGATCATGGTCCTGCCAAACGCACTGCTCTTCCCGAATGCACTGATGCCTCTCTTCATCTTTGAGCAGCGCTACCGGGCCATGCTCAATTGGGCGCTGGTCCATGATCGCGCATTTTGCGTCGCCTTGACGAAGCCGGGCGTAACGGATGTCAAAGGCCCCGATGATTTTTTTCACACTGCGGGACTCGGAATGATCCGGGCATGCGTGACTAACAAAGACGGCACGTCGAACGTGATGCTCCAGGGCCTGTCGCGAGTCCACTTCGACAGCTTTATTCAGGTCGCGCCGTTCCGCATCGCCAAACTGTCGCCAATCCTGCCGGAAGTGGGAACCGAGTCGGAGACAGCACCGCTGGCCGACGAGCTACGCAAATTGTGCAAACGATTCCGCACCAAAGGCCTTACCGAAAACATCGAGGCATTCCTTTTAAAAATGCCTGACCCCGATATGCTGGCGGACGCTGTTGCGCACTCGTTTGTGAAAGACCCGTTCCGGCGGCAGCAGATTCTGGAGGAGCCGAAACTGCCGCGGCGACTGGAGCTTATCATCCACCACATCGAAGTGGAAACTCCACAGGGCTAAAGCCGCCCGGAAAGATTGGCATAAACGCGCGGCGTGAAAAGGCGCGCATGCTCGTCGAGCAAGTAACGATCGGTCATTCCCGCAATGTAGTCGCACACGGTGCGGTGCAGTCCATCGCTTTTCACCCGGCGCGAAGTGGCATTACCCAGAAGCTTTGGATCTTTGAGATACGCCTCGAAAACATCGCGCAACATTTCACAAGCCCGTCCATTCGCACCGGCGACGCGCGGGTGGTAATAGAGGTTTTTGTAAAGGAAGCGCCGCAACTGCTGATTCGCTTTTAGAAGAGGGCGGCTGTAGGCGATAAGCGGCTTGGGATACTGCCGGACTTCATCAGCACTTGCGACCTTTGCGCGGTCGATGAGCGCAGCGCTTGTCGCGATGACGTCGGAAGCCTGGCCGTCGATGATGCAACGAATGACATACGATCGAAACTCGCGTCCTTTCAGTTTCGGAAAATGCTCGCGCACCTCCTGCTCGCTCGCTTTCCACGCGGCGAGCTCGGACAACTGCTCGGGCTCTAGGAGCTGGAAGTCGAGGCCGTCGTCGAGGTCGTGGCTGTAATATGTAATTTCGTCTGCGAGGTTCGAGAGCTGCGCTTCGAGCGACGGCTGCGGGTGCGGCTCGCCCTCGCCCTGATAAAACTTGGCGTGCTTTTGCAGACCTTCGCGCACTTCGTGAGTGAGGTTCAGCCCTTGAAACTTCGGGTAGCGCGTCTCGATGACATCGACGGTCCGAAGACTCTGCTCGTTGTGGTCGAATCCACCGTGGCCCTTCATCAGCTCGTCGAGCATCTCTTCTCCGCTGTGCCCGAATGGCGGGTGCCCCAAATCGTGGGCGAGCGCGATAGCCTCGGCGAGGTCTTCATTCAAGCCGAGCGAACGGGCGATCATCCGCGTAATGTTTGCGACTTCGAAAGTGTGCGTAAGGCGCGTCCGCAGATGGTCGCCGGTGCCGTTGAGAAAAACCTGCGTTTTATACTCCAGCCGCCGGAAAGCACGGCTGTGGATGATTCGCGCCCGATCTCGCTGATACTCGGTGCGTGTGGAGTGCTTGCGCTCGGGGAAAATACGCCCGCGGGATTCACCCGATTTTTGCGCATACGGCGCGAGGAACGCCTCCTCCGCAGCCTCCAGTTCCTTTCGCGACCGAATCACGGTTTATCCTCCGGTTTGCCGAGAAACTCCGATTCCAGGTTGCGCCGATGCGCGCGGTTGGCCGCACGGATGATGAGCACGTCGAGCACCGCGAGAAGCATCGCGGAAAGCGTAAGCCATGCGCACACAAGCCAGTATCCCACAAAGAGCCACACATGCTCGCGAGCCCAGCGGTCCGAGAGGAAGACAGAACCGACAAACAGCATCACCAACGCGGCAAGCATGATGTAAAACATCGCGATGCGCCGCGTTTTCGGGTCGCGGATAATGCCCTTGGTCAATTGCAGGACGAGCTTCAACACGGCCGAAGTGTCGGCGACCAATGGGGCTTGGGTCGAGCAAAGAAACAATCGCTCGTTTCTTTCACAACCCGTTCTGCGGGAAAATCGTGCGGGGCGGATACTCCGGTTTTTAGTTCACCGCCATCCGAACCTGCACGAAAGCGATCATTTCCAGAAGGTCTTCCACATGGAATGGCTTCGCGAGCATCGTGCCGTTCACGACGCGGATGAACTCGTTGATCTTTGGATTGCCCCGATGCCCCGTCATGAAAATGAAACGGTCGCAAAGATGAGGACGCATGCGTTCCACGGCGCGGAAGAACATATCCCCCGGCAGAGTTGGCATCATCATGTCGCACAGGATCACTTCGAAATCGCTGGCGAGCACTTCGTGCACGCCTTCCACGCCGTTCTGGACGGCGACGACTTCGAATCCGTGCGAGGACAAAAACTCCTTCATGATTTCCTTGAACTGCGGATCGTCCTCCAAGAGAAGAATCCGGCGTTTCACCATCGACGGTATGGCAGCGGAAAAGCTGTCGGAAATGTCGAGCGTTGTGATGGTATCGGTGTATTTTTGCATGTTGTTGTTGGCAGTTGTTATAAACACCATAAAGCAGCCCGCGTGCCGATTTGCCCTCGCGATAATTAATTTAAATGATTTTCCGCAAGTTCCGATTCAATTGGGATTTATAGAGAAGGAGCGCCCTCTAATGCCCAAATTTTGCCCGATATTCCGCGTGCCTTGAACTGGCACAAGGCCTCGCCGCCCGAGACGCGCTGGCGCAAATGGTGAACTCGCCTCGACACGCTGCACGGAAGCACGTAGGCATTTCTGTATGAAACGCGTTTTCGCTCTTCTCACCGCCCTCCTTTTCACACTCTCAGGACTCGCCTGTGCAGAGACTCCGAAGCCCCTTCGTGCGCTCATGGTTTGCGGCGGCTGCTGCCATGACTACGAGAAACAAAAGGTCATCCTCAGCGAAGGCATCTCCAAACGCGCGGCAGTCGAGTGGACCATCGTCCACGAGGCAGCGCCAAAAGGTGAGGACGAACGCAAGCACCGCATCTCCATCTACGAAAAACCCGACTGGTGGAAGGGTTACGACGTCGTCCTGCACAATGAGTGTTTCGGCTACATCGAGGACAACGCGTTCATCGAAGGCATCACTGCCGCCCACAAAGCCGGAGTGCCTGCCGTGATGCTTCACTGCTCCAGCCACAGCTACCGCATGGGCACCACTGATGAATGGCGCAAAGTAGTTGGCATCACCTCCCGCAGCCACGAGAAAAACAGGGATCTAACCGTTGAGAATATCGCACCGGAGAATCCCGTGATGAAGGGATTCCCGGCAAGGTGGCTCAACCCTAAAGACGAGCTCTACAAAAACGAGAAGCTCTGGCCCAACGCGGTGCCACTCGCGAAAGCTTACGGCGAGGAGACAAAGCAGGAACATGTCGTCATCTGGCTGAACACCTACGAAAAAGCGCGTGTCTTCAGCACCACACTGGGCCACAGCAACGCCACCATGGAAACACCGGAATATCTGGACCTCGTCGCCCGCGGCCTGCTCTGGGCCTGCGGCAAACTCGGCGACGACGGAAAGCCTGTCGCCGGATTCGGACCCGCGTCTAAGTAGATCTCCGAGCCCAATCCTCGGGCGTGTTCAGATTCTCAAAAAGCGCCCGGCTCCCCTCGACCACAGCGACTGCATCCAAAAGTTTCGCATCGCGCGCGGCTTCAATGAATGCCGCCATCGCCAATCGCCTTTCACCGAGCAACCGCCGGGCGATGGGCAGCGCAGCAACAGGATACACCGCAGCGAGCGGCTCCCAACGCCCACCAAGCATAGGCACCGCTCCGCGCCCGGACTTTGCAACCCCGGCAA
The DNA here is from genome assembly GCA_043719365.1 of Verrucomicrobiaceae bacterium. GTDB lineage: Bacteria > Verrucomicrobiota > Verrucomicrobiia > Chthoniobacterales > Chthoniobacteraceae > SXWH01. The sequence continues at coordinate 5,832 of JAYSTZ010000326.1, forward strand.
GCAGAGACGCTAAAAACGCGGGCGTCATCGCCGGCATGTCCACGGCGAACACCAAAACCCAGGGCCCTTGCGCATGGGCCAGCGCTGTGGCAATGCCGCCCAACGGTCCGCAATCGGGCCATTCATCAGGAACAATGAGAGCGCCACCCGCAGGAATCGCCGGGCATTTCCCGGCAACAAAAATCTCCGCAGGCTGCGTCGCCGCCAGTGTGTCGAGTTGACGCTTCCACAACGGCCTTCCGCCGAAGACAAGCTCCGCCTTGTCACGACCCATGCGAGTCGATTTTCCTCCGGCAATTAAAGCGGCGCTGTGCAGCATGATTTGGATTTGAGTCCCCGGCGCTTCATGCGCAAGCTCCGCGTTATGAGCGCACGCATTCGGCATATTTTCATCAGCCCCGGCCACAACTACCTAGGCCATCACGGCGAAGCTTCCGGCACGCATCCGCTGCTGGAACTGAAGGAGGTCCGTTGCGTGGCGGGAAGCGGGCTCGAAGGAGACCGTTACTTCGATTTCAAACCCGACTACAAAGGGCAGGTGACGTTTTTCGAATGGGATACTTACGAACGAATGTGCGCGCTATTCGGCGTGAAAGGAAAAGGTCCGGGCGCATTTCGAAGGAACATCATTGTGGAGGATCTTCCGCTCGAATCGCTCATCGGCAAAGAATTTGAGCTTCAAGGCGTGCGGTTTATCGGCACCCAGGAAGCGGCACCCTGTGAATGGATGAACGAAGCCTTTGCTCCCGGAGCCCACCAGTCGCTCAAGGGCTGTGGAGGCCTTCGCGCGAGGATTCTCAGCGACGGTATCCTGCGTGTGGAATAAAACGAGAAGGGCACAAGCACGGCACCTGCTTATCTGATCCGAGAATCATGTCCGCCACCAATCCATCAAACGACCTCGACTCCGCCAGCGAACTCGACATCAAAAGCATCCTGCTACTCGACGACGACACCGAACTCGCCGACACGCTGAAGCTCCTGCTGGAGTCCCGCAATTACGTCGTCACGACCGCGAGAAACGGCGTCGAAGGGCTTCGCGAAGTCATGTCGATGGATTTCGATGTGATAATTTGCGACATGATGATGCCCACAATGCCGGGCGACATGTTTTACCTCGCCGTGCAAAAGGTGAAACCCGCTCATTGCAGCCGGTTCCTCTTTGTCACCGGCCACGGTCGGGACGAGCGGGTGAACAGCTTCCTCCAAAAAACGGACGGCCTCGTCCTCTTCAAACCTGTCCCGACGGATGAACTCGTGCAGATGATTTCCCTCGTCATGCAGCGCAACGAGATGGCTGCGTCCGCGTAACCGTGCTCGACAATTCCCTCCGACCGGGCGAACGTGATTGAACGTGTTCCAAATCATTTTCAATGAACTGAGCGCTGCCGAAATGGCCAGCCTGCCGAAGGACCTGCAACTCGATCTCCTCGTCGAGTTTGAGGTGCTTCCGGATAATCTCGACCAACTCGACCCGGAGAAATTTGGCCGTCTGGAAAGCAACGGGAAATCGCTCTTCCGCTACCGCGCCAAGGACCATCGCATTTATTTCGAGCGCACCGCTGAGGGCATCACCGTTCACCGCGTCCTTCACAAGAATACCCTCCGCGATTTCCTTTTCCGCTCGAAACTTTCTTCCGGCGAAGACGAACAGCTCAGCAACAAAGACGGCTTCTGGAAGCTCATCGAAGCAGGCGCCCAATCGAGAAAGACAAAATGAAACTTGGACTCTGGCTTTGCGTAATCGCGTGTGTGGGAGTCGGGCACCTTGCTGTGATCTTTCTCATCGACCACTGGCGCAACCTCGGCAAGCCCTACGTCCCGCCGCCGGAGCCGACGTTCGCCACTGCCACGTATCACTTCGTGGACGAGCAAGGCGCGGAGGTGAAGCGCGTGAAGGAGTTTACCGTGAGTACGAAGTTCGAAAGCGACGCGCCAAAATCCCCCGCGCCCAAGCCGGCCACTTCAAAAACCGCGGATGGTGATACGAAGGTGCGCCAAGCTGAATAGCGAGTAGTGCCACTCGTGCACCGGCGGTCCTGAAATGGAGGGCTTCTATCGAATGCTGATCGATGAAACGCAAGCGAGGCGGAGTGCTTTCACGCCTGCAACGTCGCCATTCGTCATTTCGCCTCCACCATCACTTCACGATGAGGGAGCCACTAGATCACCTCCACCAATCGGAAGTCGTCCGTTCCTTCGAGCAGGCGGTTATCCGGCAAAAGCTTGTCGAGCGGAACTGCCGCGCCGTGGATCTTCGCTTTCACGATCTGTTGCGCGGTGATGGCGTATGAATCACCGGCGTCCGCCGAACCCTCGGCGGTTCCTTTGATAATCAGACTGGCAATGCGCGAAAACACCTTCGCCGTCGCGTCGAATCCGGGAATCGGCACATCACCGAGACCGAAGCCATTGTCCGTCTCGTCCTTGATACCAGCGACGAGACTTGAGGCCTTCCAGTTTCCATTCACAGTCACCTTTCCGATGCTCGCGTCGCCGTTCAGTGCAGTGAATGTTCTGTCGTAGCCCATGAGGATCTCGGCATGATCGACGTCGCCTTTCACGGTGAGGGAATTGATTGCAACCGCGGAGCCTTGGCTCGATGGGTTCAGTTTCCCGCGTGCGGAGATGACGCTTGGCGTCGTGGCGTCGCCGATGAGTTTGCCGACCACTTTCACTACTCCCACCGATGTAGCGGCGACGATTGCGCTGCGGTTAAAATCGCCGGTAATGGATGCGCTGCCGATGCCGCTCGCGGAGTTGATGGCGGAATTCGTGACGCCTCCCTTAATGTTCAGCGAGCCGATGCTGCCTGCGCTGAGGCCGGAACTTGCCAGCGTGGTGCCGCCGGCCACATGGCCGATTTGTCCGTGGCCGAGCGCGGCGAGTCCTGCGAGCTGCGAGGTGGAAAATGCGCCCGTGCCGGAGAATGCGCCGTTGACCGTCATGCTTCCGAGTTTGCCGAGAACGTTGAACGTCGCGTTGGTGAAATTGCCCTTCACGGTCACTTTAGGTAGGGAACCCATCAAGTCGCTCACGAGCGGATCTTCGGTTCCGGGAATCTGCGTCGTATCGCCGAGCGCGCCTAGGCTGCCTACCGTCAGCGACTTCAGCGCGGGCTTGAGCGGGTCGCCTTTTCCGGCGTCGATTTGGCCGAGATCCCCACTAACTTTTACCGAGCCGAGCCGCAGTCCTCCGGCGTCGATTGCGCCGACATTCACGGTTCCGTTGCCGCCATTTATTTTCACAGAGAACGTGAGGTTCGCTCCGTCTTTGAGTGTAGCGGCGGCGGTCAAATCGACGAGGAGCAATCCGCCGTTCGGCCCGAAGACCAGCATGTCGGCAGTGACTTTTCCCCCGGTGACTTTCACAGTGATGATGTCGCCGTCCACGTCGTTAAACGTAGCACTGGTGCCGCTCGCGGAGACCGCCGGGATGACTTGCGTAGCGTGGCCGTAGATCACGAATGCGCCGCCTTTGCCCGCTGGC
>JAYSTZ010000327.1:0-1656 GCA_043719365.1 Verrucomicrobiaceae bacterium
GAACGAACCGTTCGGAACGAAATTCCACGGCGGCGTTCGCGTCGCAGTGGGTGATGGGAATCGCAGTTTTCAAGGCCGCGATTTCGTCCCGCTTGGCGACATCGTATTGAGGGGCGTGGCGGAGGTCATCGCCAGCGAGGGCTACGGGGGCAACCGGGTCGTCGTCACCAGCGGCATCTCGAATACCGTGCTGAAAGATTTCACCGTCGGCGGTGCCAGCTACAAAGGCGGTGTCTTCGTGGCAGCGGCGGCGGACCTCACTGGCGACGGAATCGTTGATTTCATCGTCGGACGAGATCGCGGACGTACCGTGGTGGAGACATTTAATGGAGCGACCGGTTCACTGCTCAGCACCATCACACCATTTGCGACACGTTACGCGCTCGGTGCGCGGGTGGCTGCGGCGGATGTGAATCTCGACGGAATCGCCGACATCATCGTCGGTTCGGGTGGACGCAATGCAGGCAGCGTGAAGTTCTTCGACGGCGTGACCAATGCCGAGATGACCGCGCGCACCATCAGCGCGTTCCCGACCTTCCCGAACGGCGCGGTATTCGTCGCGGGCTCATCGCCCGTCCCGCACCCGCAACTTACATAATCAATTCTGAACATGAATATGCACATTCCATCCGCCATCGCCGCAGCCTGCCTCCTCGCAGCAGCCGCATCTGCAAAAGAAATCGCGCCACCGGCGGAGCCCGCGTCCACCGCGCCCGTCGGGCATCTGACGCTCGGCTCGCAATTCAGCGAAGACCTCAGCGGAGTGAATCTAAACGCCGTCCTCGGTATCTGGACACCAGCGAGCCACGACGCGTTTCTCTTCATCGACGCGGGCTTTCACTACGAAGACAATGGTCAGCTTATCACCAACCTCGGCGTCGGATTCCGTCACATGTTGAGCGACGAAATCATCGTGGGAGCGAACGTCTTTTGGGACAACGTCCACAGCGAACACGGCAACGATTTGAACCAGCTCGGCCTCGGGATCGAACTGCTGACGCATTGGGTGGACGCGCGCTTGAACTACTACGTGCCGGAAGACGACACGTTCGCCGTGGGCCGTCGCTCGACGAGCAGCACCCGCACCCGGTTCGTGCCGGGCGGCATCGAGCAAACCACCGACCGCGCTGAATTCACACGGTTTGAAACGGGACTCGAAGGATTCAATGCGGAGATCGGCTTCCTCATTCCCGGCCTCGAAAATATCGCAGAGACGCGGATTTTCGCCGGCTACTACCACTACGACAATCGCTTCGGATCGGATTTCGACGGCTTCAAAGCGCGCCTCGAAGCCCGCGTGCTGAAAGGCGTCACCGCAAACGTGGAATATTGGGACGACAAGGCGCTAATGGGCGGCCACTGGACCGCCGGAATCGCCGTGAGCGTGCCGTTCGACATCGGCAATCTCTTCGCGGGAAAGAACCCGTTTGAAGGCGCGAGCGAGGCTTTCCAGCGCGTCCCCCGCCGCTTTTCGGATCGCCTCAGCGATGACGTCGTGCGCTCGCACCGCATCCAGACGACGACATCCGGCGAGATCCAGACGGGAGCTTCGCAGACGACGCGTTTCATCCCATTGGAGAGCAGGCCTGTTCGGACTGGGAACGGCAAGGGCGGCGGCGGTGTGCCGCAAGGCTCGGGGTTCCCAATCGAGTAGAT
>JAYSTZ010000328.1:0-1654 GCA_043719365.1 Verrucomicrobiaceae bacterium
GCCATGGGAGGGCTGGAGTCGAACTGCCGAATCGAACTCTCATACCCGGATGGCTGCAAAGGTGAAGTGCGCTTGAGCCGGGATTGGAAAACGGAGAACCGCTACACCTTCTTCTTCGAGCGTGGCTTTGTTCGGTGGACGGTGAATGATGCCAACCATCTCGAAGTATTTCTGGATGGATTGCCAGTCTCAGTGCGGGGCGAGTTAATCCAGATTTCGCAAACAGGGGGGCGAATCGTGGAGCGAGGCATAGCCCGCACGAATCCACAATGCTTTATCGAGCAGGTGCGGAATGTGGCGACGGCAAAGCGCGGTCTCGAAAGTCTAAAGGTTCCGGCGGAAGAGGGAATTCGTTCGCTGCGCTTGATTGAACGGTATTATCAAAATCGACAGTTGCTGAAGATGCCCTGGATGACTTCCGATCAGGAGATCGAAGCGAAGCGGCTCGCAGTTACCTCGATTCAGGAGGTCGCGCCGGTATGAAGGTTGCGATCGTCGGCGCGAGTGGATTCGTTGGATCCCGTCTCGTGGAGCATCTGGTCCTCGGGCGCATCGCGGACGTTGTTCCGATCGTCCGTTCGTTCTCAAGCCTCGCGGTTCTTGCCCGCTTTGAGTTACCTTGGAAGGTTTGCGACGTCATGGATTCCGACGGTCTCGCGACTGCGTTCGCGGGGTGCGATGCCGTGGTTCATGCTGCGTTAGGCGATCCGGGACAGATTGTGAAAATGGCCGGGTCCGTTTATGCCGCGGCGGAGAAAGCAGGAGTCCGCCGCCTCGTGGCGCTGAGCAGTGCCGCGGTCCACGGCCTGACGCCGACGCCGGGAACCGATGAGCAGACGCCGATTCATGACCGCCAGTCGATGGACTACAATAACGCCAAAGTCCGGGCCGAGCAGGTGCTCCGAAAATCGCGAACTCAGGGGAAGGTTGAGTTAGTATTGTTACGTCCCAGCATCGTCTATGGCCCGCGTTCCCGCCTTTTCCCAAGTGTGGTGGAAAAGCTGATCGCAGGCACAGCCTTCCTCATCAATGATGGGAAAGGTATCTGCAACGGAATCTATGTGGACAACCTGATCGAAGCCATCCACCTCGCACTCGTCTGCGACAAAGCCGACGGGGAAGCCTTCCTAGTTGGCGATGCCGAGACGGTGACCTGGCGCGACATCCATGCGCGACTGGCGGAGGCACTGGGCATCGGCATGGATACCGTGCATCGCGTGATGGCTCCGACTTTCCAAAAATCCTTTAAGCAACGCGAGGAAAATTTTGTCGCCACACCCTTCGCCCAGTCGATGCTGCCAGCCATTCCAAGCCAGGCCAAGCGACTGACCAAAGAAGTCCTCGGCGCGCTCAAGCCGCCTCCGCAACCGAATGCGTGGACGCTCCCCGAGTCGCCCGCCCCGGAGATCGACGAGGAAATGACCGCGCTCCAGCAGTGCGTTTGGAAATTCTCGAATGAGAAAGCGGCCAAGGTGCTGGGATTCCAGCCGCCGGTTTCATTTGACGAAGGAATGCGCCGAACGCTCGCGTGGATGGAGTTCGCTGGCTACCCGGTGAGGCGCTGCTGAACCCGCAAACGATTGGAACCACTAACTGACACTTATAGACACTAATGGAGAAAACTTGCGAGAAAGTCCCTTCTGCCCTCGGGTTG
>JAYSTZ010000329.1:0-3813 GCA_043719365.1 Verrucomicrobiaceae bacterium
CACCATTATGAGCTTCGGACAATTTACACCGGAAGAAGCCGTCGAGCACTCCCCGCGCGTCGCGTTATTGGACGAACGAAATGAAGTCGTCCGCTTCAAGACTGGCATCGCTTCGCGATTCGAAGAGATGATGGCGTGACGCTCCACCTCAATTTCAAACTATGAAAGACATCCTACTGCATCCAGCCGCGTTTGGTTTCTACGGCGGAATGATTTTCTTCTGCATCGCCAGCTACCATCTCTTCAAGCTGAAGCTGGAGCACAACCGCTACAAGCGCATGCTGAGCGACAAACTTGAAATCGAAGCCAACACGATGTCCAAGATGAAGCAGGAACTTGAAGCCACGAAAAAGGAGAGCGAAAACCTCCGCATCAAAGTGCAATCCACCGCAGACAATGGCGACGGCAAGCTAGTCCGCGATTTGGAAATCTTTGCCCGTGCCGAAAAGAAAATGATGGTCGCAGCGCCCGGATTTGCGGGGCCGTGGGAGCAGGCGAAACAGGCGGCTTATCAGGAACTCACCGATGAAGAGACCGGAAGGGCGCAGCCAAAGCGGTTCTTTCAGCGCTTCTTCGGCGGTGCCGTGCAGGCGACGAACGGCTCCATGTCCGGCCAGCAGGAGCAGGTGAAATCCCTCCCCTCCTCCGCCGAGCACAAGCCTGACGAGGCGCACGCGGGGTGATTCCCCTCGTCGAAATTCGCGATCTCTCGAAGGTCTATGAGCGCGGCGGCATCACCGTAGCGGCGCTCGATCATGTCTCGCTCGACATCGCACAAGGCGAGTTCCTTTCGCTCATGGGCCCTTCCGGCTCGGGCAAAAGCACGCTGCTTCACATCATCGCCGGCATCGATCGCCCCACGGGCGGCTCGTGCAAAGTCGGGAAAGTCTTCGTCACGGAACTCACCGAAAGCGAACTCGCCGACTGGCGCAATCAGAACGTCGGATTTGTCTTCCAGAGCTTCAACCTCATCCCCGTCCTGAGCGCGTATGAAAATGTGGAGCTACCCCTGCTGCTCATGAATCTCTCCGGCAGCAAGCGGAAGCAACTCGTCAACACCGCGCTGGAACTCGTCGGCCTCGCCGACCGCGCCCACCACCTGCCGAAACAAATGTCCGGCGGCCAGGAGCAGCGCGTCGCCATCGCCCGCGCCATCGTCACAGACCCGTCCCTCATCGTCGCCGACGAGCCGACCGGAAACCTCGACAGCCACAGCGCCGACGAAGTTCTGCAAATCCTCCAAACCCTCAGCAGCAAATCCATCGGCAAGACCGTCATCATGGTCACCCACGATCCCCGCGCCGCGGGATACGGAACGCGGACGCTGCATTTGGAAAAAGGGCGGCTCAAGGAGTGAACACCGCGACGTTCATCTTCAAAAACGCCTCGCGCAACAAGCGCCGCCTGCTCCTCAGCGTGCTCAGCGCCGCAGTCAGCCTGTTCCTGCTCGTCACGCTCATGGTCGTCCTCCGCGAACTCACGAAGCCCCCGTCCGACGGCGACTCATCGCTTCGCGTCTGTGTGCGCAACAAGATCTCCCTCGCCGCCACGCTCCCCCAGCGCCAGCGCGCCGAGATCGAGAAAGTGCCCGGCGTCGTCGCCTGCTCGCCATTCGTGTGGTTTGGCGGGAAGTTCAAAGAGGACGAACAAATGATCTTCGGCACCATCGCGTGCGACCCGGAGAAACTCCCCACTCTACTCCAGGAGATGAAAATCGACCCGGAGCAATACGCCGCATTTTTAAAAGACCGCACCACCTGCCTCGTTGGAAACGATGCGATGCAGAGCGAGAAGTTCAAATCGATGGGCCTCAAAGTCGGCAGCCGCTTCACCGTCATGAGCGGCATCTACCCCACCAAGCTGGAGCTGAAAATCATCGGCACCTACGTCGGCACCATCGACGACCGCAACATCTTCTTTCACCACAAATACCTCGACGAATCCCTCAACGACTGGGGCCTCACCGGAATGTGGTGGCTGCGGATCGACAAAGCCGAATCCATGGGCCCGGTGAACACCGCCATCGAAGCCGCCTTCGCAAACACCGCCAACGAAGTCCGGGCCGAAAGCGAACGCGCCTTCCAGATGTCTTTCGTCTCCATGCTCAGCGGCCTCAAAGAAGTCATTGCGGGCATCTCCATCGCCGTCCTTGTCACGCTCTTCCTCGTCACCGCCAGCACCATGAGCATGGCCATCCGCGAGCGATTTCGGGAGCTCGCCATCCTCAAAGCCATCGGCTACCAGCGCCGGGAACTCTTCGCATTCATCCTCGCCGAAAGCTTCGGCCTCTCCGCCCTCGGCGCGTTCATAGGCGCAGGCGGCGCAACCATGCTCTACCACTTTGCCGACATGAAAAAGGCATCCGGCGGCTTCTTCGTTTCATTTGAAGTCACCCCGCAAATGCTTGGCACCGCAGCCCTCATCTCCTGCATCCTCGGCATCACCTCCAGTCTCGCCCCCGCATTCGCCGTCTCCCGAATGAGCGTAGTCCAAGCGTTGAAGACGCTGGATTGAGTGAGCCGACGAGCCCCGCGATGCCCCACTTTAATCCTTGTCCGCGCGGCGACTCTGCCCGAGCACTTCCGTCATGCGTATCTTCCTGCTTCCACTCCTCGCCACCACACTCTTCGCCGCCGATGACGGCTGGGTGGATCTCTTCAATGGGAAGGATCTTTCCAATTGGCGGAATGTAAACTGTGCGCCGGAGACTTGGAGCGTCGCGAATGGTGTGATCCAATGCACCGGCAAGCCGACGGGGGCGCTGATCATCCCGAGGATGTATGAGAATTTCGAGATGCAGGTGGAGTGGCGGCACATGACGAGCGGAGGGAACGCGGGTATTTTCATCTGGGCCTCGCCGATTGCTGCGAAGGGCCAGCCGTTTTTGCGGGCGATTGAGGTGCAGGTGCTCGACCACGGCTACGGGAATACGAAGAGCTACACGACGCACGGTGATGTGTTCCCGATTCATGGGTCGTCGATGGTGCCATTTGGGCGGCACAACGGGATGCGGAGTTTCCCGAGCGAGGAGCGAAGCAAGCCGTCGCCCGAGTGGAACCGCTATGATATTTCGGCAAAGGACGGCGTGCTGCGGCTGAGCGTGAATGGTAAGGAAGTCAGTGGCGGCGAAAACTGCAGCTGGCGCAAAGGCTACGTCGGTCTCGAGAGCGAGGGCGCACCGACCGAATGGCGGCTCGTGCGCATCCGCGAATTGTCCGGCAATGCAGCGACACCCGAACAGACCGCAGATGAACTCGAAGGCCATGTTCAACTTTACAACGGGCTCGACCTTCGCGGCTGGCTGGGCGCGGACAAAGCGAAGGACTTTGTCCCGAGTGACTGGCAACTCGTGCTGAAAGCTGGCGCAGGCGGGCAGTCGATTTCCACGGAGAAAGAATACGGCGACTTTGAATTGATCGCCGATGTGAAGCTCGCGAAGGACGCGTCGGAAAGCGCGGCCGGAGGAATCGCCATCGGTGACAAAACGGCAGTGCTGCTGCCTTTTCAGCAACAAGCGGGTCTCAAGCCCGGAGTATGGAGCCGGCTGGTGCTCACGCGGAAAGGCACGGTGATTTCGGGCTCCGTCGATGGAAATGATGTCTCATTCCGCGCGCTCGGAGACGCGAAAGCCACGCGCATCCACATTGTCCACGGAGGCGAAGCCGTGGAGCTGGGCAATCTCTACATCCGCGAATTGAAGTAGGCGGGGCGTAGCTCGAGCCAGTCCTGTCTTTCTGATTTTTTGAAAACACTTGGTTATTCGAGGGCGCGATTTGTTGAGTTTTTGGAAATCCACCCGCTGTTTTTCGATTT
>JAYSTZ010000330.1:0-3810 GCA_043719365.1 Verrucomicrobiaceae bacterium
GGGGTCGCGCATCAGCGCATTGCGGAGGTAGCGAAATTCCCACCGCGGCTGCGAATCGACGACGAGAACCTTCAGCGTTTCCTTGCGCACGGCGAGCGGAAATGTGCGCTCGTTGTTCGCCGGGAAGACCTCGTCGCGCTCAACAGGGATGCTCACTTTGAAATCGCCCGCGCCTTCGTTTTGCGGTGTGAAAACGATCATCTCTTGAACCTGCGCCATTGCGGGCAGTGTTATCTTTTTAGAGCCCGTTGAGCCACCGGGGCCGGCAATAGTCACGGTGGTTTTAACCTCGCGTGGCAGGCGGTTTTGCAGGGTGACGACGACACTTACACGCTCGTTGATGAGTGCATAGCTGGGCGCAAGAACACTGAGCACTTCCACATCGGGGAGATATGTTTCACTGCCCACCCCGATCGTGTAAACCGGCACTTCCTTCCGGGCCAGAGCGGTGGCCGCGGTGATGGGATTCTCGCCGAGGTTGCGATCACCGTCTGTCAGCATCACCACGGCCCGGAGGTCGGTGTATTGTTTAAGGGCGCGATCGAGCGGCGTGTTCAGATCGCTTCCGATTTGCGTCTCGGCATCGAGAGATTTGGTGTCGTCGGGCGGAACGGAAAATGGCTCTATGGTAACGTTGTAGCGCTTCGTGAGCGGATCCCAGAATTTGCCGTCCACCTGCTGTTTCACCCACGATTCGCGGCTTGCAGTCTCCTTTTCGCCAGTAAGCACGTCCTTCGTAGCCATGCTTCCCGAGCCATCCCAAAGCACCACCACTCGCGGTTGCTCGGTGTGCTTTGCGAGCACGACGCGCTCGGGCTTTAGAAGCGTCACGGCGACTGCGACAGCGATGATGAGGCGCAGCGCGTGGAGCGCCGTGTGCCAGCCGTCCGAACCTTCGCGCTTCAGCGAGCGGAAGAAGAACCAGATGCTAGCGATGATGAATGCGCCCGCGGTCGCGATCGCCCATGGTGCGGTATTGAATTGCCAGCCTTCGGTCATACCAGTGCCTCCTCTTTCCGCGCCGCTGCGGGGACCTTCGGCTTCGGCTTTTGAGGGATGAGCGATTTGCTTGTCGCGAGGAGCATTTCGAGGGTCATGAAGATCATCGTAGCCACGATCATGAGCGGCCAGATTTCACTCGTGAGGCGATCGGCTTTCATCGTTAGCGCACCGGTCATCACTTCGACTTTCACTCCCGGCAGGAGTTTCTTTACGGCTGCGGCGTCGATGGAATCTGCTGAGTCCTCGGTGTCCGGACGATTCAATGCGATGAGCCGATCCGCGTGTTTGTAAACGCCAGCGTGCCAGCGCGGATCGCGGCGGCGATCGGATTCTACCGCCGTCCAGAAATCGCCCTCCGGCGGCTTCCACTCACCTGCAATTGCAAGAGCCGGCGGGGCCAGACGAGCACCGCCGGTGACGAGCAGACGCTGCATCATCGGCAGCAAAACGAAGCCGTCTCCAAATGTGCCCCACTCGGGGTCGGGAGAGGTCGCGCACGCGAACACGTGTCCGGCACCGACTCGCTGGCCGACGAAGAACGGCTGCCCATCCGCGAACACTCCGTAAACATGCGCGGTTTCACCGGCGATGCGTCCCACCTGCCTGCGCGCAATCTCCAAACGCGCGACGGGAAGCGCGGTGCCATTGTCGGTCTTGGCAAGCGGGCCGTCGAGTTCGTCCCAACTCACCACACGAAAAGGCTCTTTGCCGTTCTCGGCGGCACCCCATGTGATGCCGAGCGGGCCGTTTCCGCTATCGCCCCCCGCGGGGAATGCGAGCAACACGCCTCCCCCTTCGACGAACGCCTGAAGCTGCTTGGCTACAGCGTCTGCGGGCGGCGGGCCCTGCCAGACAATGAGCGCGGCGTCCTTCCACTTGATTTCACCGACCTTCGCGGAAGGAACCACTTCTGCTGTTCGATCTGTCCGCGTTTTATCAGGCGCGGCGGCGAAAGCGATGCGGCGCGCGGCGGGAAGATCGCTCACGACCGCAGCGTAAAGCGGAACCGGTGTGCGATAAGTGAAGTATGCCGCATTGTCCGAGGAATTATCGTCGCTCGGCAATTCGAATTTCCCCCACCCTCCGCCCTCCGGGAGCTTGGCGACGTCGTATTTGAGCGCCTCGCGCCGGACCGGTGTGGTCAAAACCAGATCGCTCTGACTCGTCGCGCCGTCGCGTGTAACCTTGAGCGGGAATGTGCCGTTCGCACCGCCGTTCCGCGTCTCCAGCGAAATCGCGAGCGCACCTTTGTCCGCCGCTGCTTTCGATGGACGAAACTCCGCTGCCTTCACCGCGATGGAGAGGTTCGTTCCGGGAGCCGACGACAAATCGAGCACCCGGACACGCGTCTCCGGGAGGCCGGTAAATCGGGCATTGATGTCCTGCCACTCCGCGCTGTCGTCGCGCCAGTTGCTCTTCTGCAAATCACTCGCGAGCCACACTTCTGCGCTCCCGGGTTTATTCTTGATGAGATACTCGACTACCGTGCGGAACATGGCCGGGATATCCGCGGCGGTGTCCGTGGCCTCCCCGGTTTGCATCGTGGCGAGCGTCTTTAGATCGGCGACCTCCAGCGGTTGCCGGAGCACGCTCTCGATGAAGACAAAGCGGCTGCCCTTGCTGTCTTTCGCCGCCTCGGCAAGGAGCGCGAGGGCTTGCTGGCGCTTCGTGTCCTGCCGATCCGATGCGACACGGGATTCCATGCTGGACGAGCGATCGAGCAACACGACGATCACTTCCGGCGCACCGCCTGCGGACTTGCCGAGCCATCCCCCAGTCTGCGGCCGCATCATGGCCCAGATGAGAAATAGAATGGCGAGGGCGCGGAAAAGCAGGAGCAGGTATTGCTTGAGCTTTGCACGCTTCGTCGCGGCTTTGTTGGCCTTGAGGAGGAAGTACATCGCGCCCCACTGCACCGTCTTGTAACGGAGCCGATTGAGCATGTGGATGATGATCGGCAGGAGGCAAAGGGCGAGGAGCCACAGAGACCAAGGTTGGAGGTAGGTCATGGTCGGGATGCAGGATACGGGATGCGGGATGCGGGATGCGCAGCACGCTGGTTAAGGAAGGAAGCTGCCTCGCGCTTGGTCGGCAGCACGGGTTTAGTAGAACGACGCTTTCTCGCGCTTGGTCGTTTACGGGCGGATTCTGCGGGGAAATCGCATCTCGCATCCCTCATCCTGAATCCCGTATCGTGCCTCGCATGAGTTACCGAGATTTGGAGATCTGGAAGCTGGCTCGTGACGTTGCAATCGACATTCATCGTATGACGCTGATGAAGCTCCCGAAGTTTGAGCAATTTGAAACCGCGTCGCAAATCCGACGCGCGGCGAAGTCTGTCCGAAGCAACATCGTCGAGGGTTATGGTCGCCGACGCTACAAATTGGAGTTCATCAAACACCTCACTTACGCCCACGGCTCCTGCGACGAAACCATCGACCACCTCGAAGAGCTTTTTGAGACAGGTTCTCTTTCCGACGACGCGCTCTTCAATGACATCCATGCTCGACTGAACGAACTCGGTGCGAAATTGAACCGCTTCATCACCGCCGTCGAAGCCGGACATCGTTCCGCCAAATAACCGCCAAATCGACAACGCGCGAGGCAGCGTGTTCGCCGATATAGCGTGACCCGCATCCCGCATCCCGCATCCCGCATCCCGTATCATCACCGTCCTCCCTTCTTCGACTGCCGTATCCGTTGCAGCATAAACTGCGTGAGCACGCCCTCGAACGATTGGTCGAGATACGTGAGGTGGTAGTCCACTTGGAACTGCGTGCAGCCGTGCTTCATCGCGGCGAGGTAGTC
>JAYSTZ010000034.1:0-2136 GCA_043719365.1 Verrucomicrobiaceae bacterium
TGAACGTCTGGGAGCTGTTGCCCGAGTTCTTGGAAGTCACATTCAGCGCAGCTCCGGGCTGCAGGCCCGCGACTTTGAGCTGCGTGTTATTCAAGCCCGTGATCGCGCCGCCGAGGACGAGGCTGCTGCCGGAGTTGATGATATTGGTGGTGGTGCCGACAAGGGCCGTGAAGTCCAGCGTCAGGGCGCCCTGGTTGACGAAGGTGCTCCCGGTGAAGGTGCTGACTCCGCCGAGCCTCAGTTCGCCAGACCCGGTCTTGGTGAAACTATTGGTTCCGCCGTTGTTCGCCATCACTCCGTTGTAGGTGCCGGTATTGACGTTATCGATGGTGCCGCCCGTGCCAGCCCCGGCGTTCCCGAGCAGGATGGTGCGATTCGTTGCTATTTGCGTAGATGCCGTGACGCGCAGCGCGCCTCCATCGATCGTCAAGTTCACCGCGCTCGCACCCGAGCCAAGCGGATTCGCCGCACCCGCGCCGTCTGCGGCAATCGAGAGCGTGCCGCCCGTGATGGACACAGGACCGGTGAAAGTATTGGCGGCGGAGAGAGTGAGCAGGCCGGACCCCGTCTTGATGAGGCCGAAGCCAGTGCCTGAGATGACACCGGAAAGGGTAAGGCTGCCGCCGATCAGGGAGACATTGACTGTCTCCGTGGCGGAAAGGGCGATGTTGGCACTGATGGTTTCCAGACTCAGCGAGTTGTCCGTGATGGTGCCATTCAAGCCGATCTGGTTACCACTCAGGGTGAAAGCACCCGCGCCTGCATTGAAGGTGAGGCCATTGAAAACGGTGCCTGCCGTGAAGTTGTTGCTGGGTGCCAGGCGCGTAAAGCCATCGAAGATGAGCGAGTCATTGGCCACCGGAGCGACATCCGTGGACCAGTTGTTCGCGGTTAGAAGGTTGTTATCCGCGCCGCCGCCGTCCCACACGATGGTGCTGGCTGAGGCGGACTGCACGGCGAGGAGGGCGGCGATGGAGCCGGCGAGGATGCGGGTGGAGGTGTGGGTGCGGGTGGTTTTCATGGCGGGAGTTTTCATGGTTACGGAATTTGCGGTCGAAATTTTGCGGAAGAGTTTCATGGCCGATTTGGGGAAGCGACGAGGGCGCGGGGCGGGGCGGAAATCAAGCGCCGGAGATGGTTTGCCGGGTTTGGGGGGTGCGGGGGGTGCGGGGGGTGCGGGTTAATGATTAAAAACCGACGCAACCAATAGCGAGCAAGCACATGCGGAGCAAAGGTTTTGATAGACTATTTAGTAAGGTTTTTCCCTACCTCACCCGTGGGCGTCCGCGTCCTACTCTGACCGACCAAAGCAGGCCGACGCCCTCAACCGTTGTGAGCACCGCTTGAAGTTGGGCGTTTATCCGGCGTCCGACTGGCGTGACCGCGACCTTTGAAGGGGACGGTCCGCGCACTGGCACGGCGGCCGACCGAAGCAACACCGGGGGAAATCTCGACGCGGGACCAATCTTTGCTAACATCCCGCCGTGACCGACTTCTCCGGAAAACGCATCCTCATCTTCATCGTCGCCTACAACGCCGAGAAGACCATTAACAGCGTCCTCGACCGCATCCCGAAAGAGCTGCACACGCGCGCTGTGGAGGTGCTGATCATCGATGACTCGTCAAAGGACGCGACCTTTCAGACCGGGCTGAAGCGCGAGGATGCGACGAGCGATTTCAAAGTGACCATCCTCCGCAACCCCGAGAACCAGGGCTATGGCGGCAACCAGAAGCTCGGCTACCGCTACGCGATCGATCACGGCTTCGATGTGGAGGCGCTGCTCCACGGCGACGGCCAGTATGCGCCGGAAAAACTGCCCGCATTGCTGGAACCGTTTTTCCAAGATGACGCCGACGCGGTCTTCGGCTCGCGGATGATCCACAAGCAGGACGCGCTGCAAGGCGGGATGCCGTTCTACAAATGGGTCGGCAACCAGGTGCTCACGAAGTTTCAGAACGCGCTCCTCGGCACGCAGCTCAGCGAGTTTCACAGCGGCTACCGGCTCTACGCCACGAAGGCGCTGCGGCGCATCCCTTTCGAGCGCAACTCGAACGACTTCCATTTCGACACGGACATCATCGTGCAGCTCCATTTCGCGGGCATCACCATCCGCGAGATCCCGATCCCCACTTTCT
>JAYSTZ010000331.1:0-1649 GCA_043719365.1 Verrucomicrobiaceae bacterium
GGCGGCGTGCAGTTTCGCAATGCGGGCGATCCGGTGCTCTACGTATCGAACCCCAAAGGCATCAGCGGCGGCACACGGCGCGAACTTCTTGATGCAACAAACGACTTAAATCGCATCGCACTCGGCGAACTCGGCGACCCTGCGATCAATGCGCAGATCGAGAACTACGAACTCGCATTCCGGATGCAGACGAGCGTCCCCGAACTCACCGACCTGTCAAAGGAGCCGAAGGAAGTCCTCGACCTCTACGGCGCAACGCCCGGCCAGCCGAGCTTTGCAAATAACTGCCTGCTCGCCCGCCGACTGGCTGAACGCGGCGTCCGCTTTATCCAGCTCTGCCACCGCGATTGGGATCACCACGGCGGTCTGCCCGCGGGTTTGCGCCAAAAATGCAAGGAAACCGACCAAGGCGCTGCGGCCCTCGTCGCAGACCTCAAACAACGCGGCTTGCTCGACGACACGCTCGTCGTCTGGGGCGGCGAATTTGGCCGCACTGCGTATAGTCAGGGCAATATCGCGAAGGACAATTTCGGACGCGACCATCACCCTCGTTGCTTCACGATGTGGATGGCAGGCGGCGGCATCCAAAAAGGCATGGTCTATGGTGAGACGGACGAATTTGGCTACAACATCGTCCGCGATCCCGTCCACGTCCACGACCTGCACGCGACGCTGCTCCACGCGATGGGCGTCGATCACAAGCGGCTCACATTCCGGCACGAAGGCCGCGATTACAGGCTCACGGACATCGCAGGGAATGTGGTGAAGCCGCTGCTGGCGTAGCGTTCCGGATTTACTTCGCGGTTTCGAGAGTCCGGATTTTGATATTCCGGAAGGCGACTTCGTTGCCGTGGTCTTGAAGGCAGATGTGCCCTTTCGCAGCGGTGCCGAAGCCTTCCATTTTGGCAAACTTTGACTTGGCGACCTGCGCTTTCCAATCTTCGGATCCGTTCTCGTAGGAGACGTAAGGGGTGCCGTTCATCGTATGCTCGCACTTGAAAGTACCGGCCGGGGTTTTCTGGCACTTGAGGACAAAACGATTCCACTCTCCCACGGGCTTTGTAGTGTCAACTTTTGCCGGATAGAGCGCATACATCCACCCCGCTTTTTGCGGGTCATGGCCGGCGACGTTGTCCTGCACTTGGCACTCAGGGCCGGTCTGGAAACTCGGACCGTCTGTCTCCAGAACCTTAAACATGACTCCGCTGTTGCCGCCTGGGCTGATCTTCCAGTCGATGCTCAACTCGAAGCTTTCGTATTGCTCCTTGGTAACGA
This sequence comes from Verrucomicrobiaceae bacterium, assembly GCA_043719365.1. GTDB lineage: Bacteria > Verrucomicrobiota > Verrucomicrobiia > Chthoniobacterales > Chthoniobacteraceae > SXWH01. Next base: position 1,276 of record JAYSTZ010000331.1, read on the forward strand.
TATCGCCGCCGCCTTTTTCGCGAACGATTGCGCCGTCTTTCGCGAGCCAGCCATCGGGCAATTTATCCTTTTTGTAACCGCGAAAATTCGCAGCGGCGTCCTTGCCGTCAAACAGCAATTGCCATCCGGCGGATTTTTCTTCGGCGTTGAGTTCATTGTCCGCAGCGAATGCGGGTGCGACGATTGCGAACAGCGGGAGCAGGTAAGAAAATTTCATACTTCGTAGGCTCTATCACCCGTAAAGACGAAGAGGAAAGAAATATTACGACTTTTCCGGGGGCTTTCCCGCATACCGCTCGCCCGGTGGCCGAAAATCAGGCTGATGCCAGCCGCAGTGCTCGCAACGCCATGGCCAAATCCACAGGCGGATGACG
>JAYSTZ010000332.1:0-3796 GCA_043719365.1 Verrucomicrobiaceae bacterium
CACGGAAAACGATGAGCAGATTCTCGAGTCCAACGTCAGCGGGGCGGGCGTCAGTCGAGGCATTAGGGCGCATGGAACGCGCGAGTGGGTGGCGGCCACTGATGGAGCGTCAAAAGTATGCGCGGGACCTCCAATAAGGGGCGCGCATTTTAAGGTCCCGATGGAATTTCATAGGGCCGCAACAGGCATTCGCTTGGAAAAAACCATGCACAAATGAAAAAGCCTGCGCTCAAGTCTTCCCATCGTGCCCGTCACGAGTCACAAAACGCCACTACCGCAATTTTAACAAACTCAACCAACAAGACCAAAATCATCTATGAGCACTAACAAACGATTCCGCGCAGGCGTACTTTTCGGCGACGAAGTGAAAGAGCTTCTCGACTACGCAAAAGCCAGCGGCTTTGCGCTTCCTGCGATCAACTGCATCGGCACCAACTCCATCAACGCCACCCTCGCTGCGGCGCGCGACTTGAACTCGCCGACGATGATTCAGTTTTCAAACGGCGGCGCTCAGTTCTTCATCGGTAAGTCGGTGAAAGGCGACAACCAGCTCGGCCCAATCCTCGGTGGAATCGCTGGAGCGCACTACGTGGACGCGGCGGCGAAGGCTTACGGAGTGCCGGTCGTTCTGAACACGGACCACTGCGCGAAGAAGCTTCTTCCGTGGGTGGATGGACTTCTCGTCGCAAGCGAGGAGCAGTTCGCGAAGACCGGCAAACCGCTCTACAGCTCGCACATGCTCGACCTTTCCGAAGAACCGCTGCACGAGAATCTCGAGATCTGCGCAAAGTATCTCTCCCGGATGGCCAAGATGGGCATGACTCTGGAAATCGAACTAGGCGTCACCGGCGGCGAGGAAGACGGCGTGGACAATTCCGGCGTCGAAGAATCGAGCCTCTACACGAAGCCCGAGGAAGTCGCGGAAGCGTATTCGGTGCTCTCGAAGATCAGCCCGAACTTCACGATCGCTGCGGCATTTGGAAACGTCCACGGCGTTTACAAGCCCGGCAACGTGAAGCTGAAGCCGATGATTTTGAAGAACTCGCAGGATTACATCGAGAAGACGATGGGCACCGGACCGATGCCCGTGAACTTTGTCTTCCACGGTGGTTCGGGTTCGACCCGCGAGGAAATCCGCGAGGCGATCAGCTACGGCGCGATCAAGATGAACCTCGACACCGATGTGCAGTGGGCATTCTGGGACGGCGTGCGCGGATACGAGGCGAAGAATCGCGACTATCTTCAGGGGCAAATCGGAAATCCGAAAGGCCCCGACGCACCAAACAAGAAGCAGTATGATCCGCGCGTCTGGCTTGGTGCTGCGGAGGACTCTGCGACGAAGCGACTGCTCACGTCGTTCGAGGATCTGAACTGCGTCGGGCGCAACGCCTGACCCGTTCCTCCAGAACCGGGCAGGGCCCGAGTATCTTCATCGTAGTAAGCTCAAATCAAAAACACATGTCAGAATCTGCCAATTTCAAGTCCAGTATGGACACCTCGGTGACCGGGCTAAAGTCGCTGATCCAAAGCCATCTCAAATTCAGCCTGGCCCGCGACTCGGGGAATGCCAGTAAACGCGATTGGTGGCTGGCCACTTCGAAAGCGGTTCAGAACATCATCATTGAGAGGATGATCGCGACACAGGCTGTGCATCACCAAAAGAATGTGAAGCGGGTTTACTACTTCTCGCTGGAGTTTTTGATGGGACGTCTTTTCTCGAACAGCCTCTACAGCGCAGGTGTTTTCGACGAGATGGAGCACGCGCTCCATGAACTCGGATTCGACACGGAAGTCCTCCGTCGCGAGGAATACGACATGGGTCTCGGTAACGGCGGCCTCGGTCGCCTAGCTGCTTGTTTCCTGGATTCGCTGGCTACGCTCGACTTGCCCGCAATCGGCTACGGAATTCACTACCAATACGGGTTGTTCAAGCAGGAGTTCCGGAATGGTCATCAAGTCGAACTGCCCGATGCGTGGCAGCATTTCGGCACGCCGTGGGAGATTGTGCGTCCAGAGCACGCGGTGCAGATTCAGATCTTTGGCGAGGTGGAAAACGTCTTCGACGATCGCGGCAACTACGTGCCCCGCTGGACGAATACGAAGAAAATCGTCGGCGTGCCGTATGATATTCCGATTCCCGGTTTCGGCACAAACACGGTGAACTTCCTGCGACTGTGGGGGTCCAAAGCGCCGGAGGATTTCGATTTCGATGCGTTCAATCGCGGCGGATACGACGAGGCTGTCCGCGAGAAGAACGCGAGCGAGACGATCTCGAAGGTGCTTTACCCGAACGACAAAACCGAAAGTGGAAAAGAGCTGCGCCTTGTGCAGCAGTATTTCTTCGTGGCGTGTTCGCTGCGCGACATCTTCCGCCGCTTCCGCAAGGACAACGAAGACTTTGATGACTTCCCGGAGAAGGTCGCCATCCAGCTCAACGACACGCATCCTGCGGTCGCCATCGTAGAGCTGATGCGGCTCTTCCACGATGACTACGCGATGCCGTGGGACAAAGCGTGGGGGCTCGTCACGCGCACGTTTGCCTACACGAATCACACGCTTCTGCCCGAGGCTCTCGAGAAATGGAGCGTGGGACTTTTCAACAAGGTGCTGCCGCGACACCTGCAACTCATCTTCGAAATCAACAAACGATTCCTCGAGGAGGTGGAGGCGAAGTGGCCCGGTGATGCAGAGAAGAAGCGAGTGCTTTCGATTATCGAAGAAGGTCACGTGCAGATGGTCCGGATGGCGCATCTGTCGGTGGTCGGCGGCCACTCGGTAAACGGTGTCGCCGCGCTGCACACACAGTTGATCAAGAGCGACCTCTTTCCCGAGTTCGACGCTCTCTATCCGGGCCGGTTCAACAACAAGACCAACGGCATCACCCCCCGCCGCTGGCTGCTCGCGTGCAATCCAAGACTGAGCGGACTCATCACCAGCAAAATTGGCAACGGCTGGGAACGCGATCTCTACAAGCTGCGCGGGCTCGAAGCGTTTGCGGACGACCCGGACTTTCAGCGCGAATTCATGGCAATCAAGCACGCGAACAAAGTGGACCTTGCGCGTTTGATCAAGCAACAGTGCGGCATTGAGGTGAATCCGGCAGCGCTCTTCGATGTGCAGATCAAACGATTGCACGAGTACAAGCGGCAACACCTCAACCTGCTCCACATCCTCGCGCTCTACCGGAGGATGTTGCAAAACCCCGAGATCGATGTGGTCCCGCGCGTCTTCATCTTCGCGGCAAAAGCGGCCCCCGGCTACGATCTCGCAAAGTGCATCATCAAGGCGATCAACGCGGTCGGTGCGAAGATCAACAACGACCCGCGGATCGACGGAAAGCTGAAGGTCGTCTTCCTGCCGAACTATCGCGTCTCACTCGCACAGCGCATCGTTCCGGCTGCCGATCTTTCCGAGCAGATTTCGACCGCCGGAAAAGAAGCGTCCGGCACCGGAAACATGAAACTTTCGCTCAACGGCGCGTTGACCATCGGCACGCTCGACGGTGCCAACGTCGAAATCGCCGAGGAAGTCGGCGACGAGAACATCTTCATCTTCGGCTTGCGCGTGGAGGAAGTCGCCGCGCTTTGGAAAAAAGGCTACAGGCCGCACGAGTATCTGGAGGCGAACGAAGAGCTCCGCGCCGTCGTCGATTGGGTCGGCTCGAATTATTTCACGCCCGACGAACCCGGATGCCTGAACATGCTCCGCGACAGCCTCGTCCACCACGATCCATTCCTCTGTCTGCCGGACTTTGAGTCCTACAGCGAGAGCCACAAGCAAGTGGAAGCCGCCTTCA
>JAYSTZ010000333.1:0-1645 GCA_043719365.1 Verrucomicrobiaceae bacterium
GCGCCGCACGTGCGCCAGGCATCCCGCCAGCACGATCTGATCGCCACGCCGCCGTGCAAAGCAGTCGTAGGCTTCGTAGCCGTCGCATTGGGGCGTGCCGCAAAAGTCCACCGGGATGATCTTCTCCAGGCAGGTCGCAGCGCGGCTCGTCTCCCAATGGAAGATCACATCGCCACGCGGATCGCTGCACGTCCAGAGGTAGCCAAGTTTGGTGCGGCCATGGCCGGAGCTTCTTCGGGCATTAGAGTGGGTAAAGATCGAGCTTTCCACAGAAGAAGAGAATGCGGGTTCGGTAATTGAGGAAGGAACGGAATCCGCGGGCGTTGGCTTTGATTGCCTGGATCTTCGAGTTGAGTCCTTCGGTCACGGCATTGGTGATCGGATGGCGCAGGTAGGTAATGATGTTCTCAAAGTGCCGCTTCAACATCTTCGCTGCTTTGATGATTGGCTGGAGCCGGCTGCGGCTCGCCCAGCCATACCATGCTTTGAAGAACTTCCGCGCGCTGCCTTCGTAACTGTAATACCAGAAGCGCCGGAAGACTTCCTTCATCGCCCAGGCCCGTGCGCTCTTTAAGTCGCTCCCTTTCAGCTCCGCAAACCTCACCGCCTGCTCTTCATCGAGCTTGTCGGGGTCGAACCCAAAGAGCCGCTGCGTCCCCTTGAGCCGGTCGTCGCCCAGCTTCTGCAGGCGCCGGTTTTCCTCCCGATGCACCGCCGCCACAGCGTCGTTGAGATGCGCGCTGATGTGGAAGCGATCATGCACCAGCGCCGCCTCCGGCAACCCCGCACGCGCCGCCGCCCCAAAGTGGCCGCTCATGTCGATGCACACCGCCTCGATGGCCGCGCGCACCTCCGCCGGCAGCGTTGCCAGGAGCAGATCGGCCGCCTCGCGGTTGTTATCCTTCATGACTTCGAGCACCCGCCCACGATCCAGATCGGTCAGCAGCGACACATAGCTCTGGCCTCGCCCAAAGCTCTTCTCATCCATCCCCACATAGCGCAACCCTTCCAGCTCCCGCCGCTCCAAGCCGCGCTTCACCGCCCGCTCCATGATCGTCTGCAACTCATCCCACGAAAGTCCCAAAAGCTCCGCCGCCGCGCTCACGCTGCGGCAGGCCAGCAGCACCTCGATCGCAAACCGCTCATAGAGCAGCGTAAAACGGCTGCCTTTCCCGGCCCAAGGCACCGGCACCGTCTCGACGTTGCCTTCCGGTGTCTGCACTCGCGGCACACGGCACACCAGCCGCGTCTCAAACCCGCAGGTCTCCAAGTGCCGCCAGCACCGCTCCACATGATCATAAACCGCCAGTCGCTCCCCCACCTCGCTCGCCCACAAGGTTCCCGCCTCACACCCCACCTTCACTTCCACGGACTTGCTCCCCGTATCCAGCTTCACCGCCTCCACGGTCCACGGTGTTCTCAATCCAAGGATGTGCTCGTAACATTCGGTGTCTTTCATTTCCTCATCCTCTCTCCAACCCCTTCAAAAACCCACTCCATTTCCGGAAGAACCAAGGCTTGCATGGCCGCATCGTTGACTATTTTGACCGGGCGCTTGAACGCTGCGGCGAAATCAAAGCCAACCCAGCCCGACCCGAGGTTATGCGGCTCCAAAACGGGTCGCCCGTGAACCACGAGTCCCGGA
>JAYSTZ010000334.1:0-9250 GCA_043719365.1 Verrucomicrobiaceae bacterium
TCGCGCAGTTCCAGCCCCCCGCCGCGCGCAGTCAGGCGGCCGTTAAATTGAGCGGCGACATAGCAGTATTCGTTCGCTTTTGGCGAGACTGAGCGGGCACGGAATTGCGCGGAGTTTTTCGCGACAAAGATGCGCCCGATATTTTCCGTGCCAGTCGTGTACGGTGGGATGACGGTGCCTCCACGGAAGACGCAGTCCACGTTTTCGTTGCTCGATGTAACTCCGCCGGGACCGGTGATTTTCCAGCCCGAGATGTCGAGGTATTCGCCGGTGTTGTTGCGGACGCTGAAAAACTCCTGCTCTCCGTTCCCAGATGCGGGGTTGAATTCCACGGTCTCAATGACCACGGAACCGGGTGTAATCGAAGATTGCACCGCAGGGATGGGATCGGCACCGCTGCCGGGATTCTGCCCGTCGAGATTGTAGAGATAACGACGGCGTCCGGTGAGGTAAGCGTAAGTCGTGTTCGTACCGAAGTTTCCACCCGACGCGTAGCCCGGGTAATTCCACGGGGCTGCCGTTACAGAGGTAAATGGATTCACCAGACGCGATGCTTGGGCACGCATCATGTGATCGACTCCGCGGGAGTCGGAAAATGTGATCGTAGTCCCGGAACCATGCGCCCAGAAGCCCCATTTTTCGAAGTCAAGGACTGCATCCGATTTAACGCCACCGGGAAGACCGGGCGGGTCCATCTGATTGAGACGAGTCGTAAATTGGTCTTCAAACCAGTTCTGAGGTGATGAAATGGGACCAAGGTATCTATCCATCAGTGTCTTCACACGGCGAACGAGCATTTTGTTTATTTCTGGGGAGTTATAGACGAGAGTCTTCAGCCGATTTGATGCACCATTTTGGACTGGGCGCTGGCTGTCCGTTTCGTCGTTAAAGTAGCCTTGAGCCGCCACCCAGGTACGCCCGATCGAAAGATCTTGGTCCCAAGGGATGAGCGACCATTCACCCGTTCCGTTTGTATTCCGGAACATGTAGAAGTTCTTGTGGCCCCAGTCGTTACTAACCAGAAATCCATGCACAGCGATCGCGTTGACGATGGCACTAACATCGACGTTATCATAGCCGTAGAGTCGGCGCTGGGCGAGGGTCTTGTTCTCGACAAGTCCGGTTAGCAGGGCGAGATAGTCCGATTTTGTAGCATCAACATCTTCCCGGGTCTTCTGTTCTGCGTCGCCAACATTCAAAGCATATGGGTCTGCTGGCGGAGTTGGCCCAGGGTAGGCGCCTAGAGGACCATAGATTTTGTAGAGCGCATCGGCAGGGCTGAAGCCGTAGCGCTCCAGCATGTCTTCGTTGCCGTCCTCCACGATGTCGTAGATGCCCCAGAAATGATTCGCGGCCACGGTGGAGTTTGTTTCTGTGACTTGGTGGACGCGCACGGTTTCCGTCCAGTGGGACATGATGTGGCCGGACTCTTCCCAGAATTTCCACGTCACAGGCGTGCGTAGTTTGGATTTGTCTGCGTAGTTTGTCAGGAGGTTGAACGAGCGCACCTTTGGATTCGTGCTGCTCCACTCCAGGCGATTGTCTTTTGTGAAGTTGAAATTGAGGCTCTTTTTGTTGGTCGGGAAGCTGGCAGACGATTGGCCGTGGCGTTCGCAATAGACGTTGTCGTAGAATTTTCCGCGGTAAAACACCGAACATGATGCGCTTCCGGTTCCGATGGCTGCTGCGACGTCTGCGGATTTGATGAACCAGTAAAGGACCGGCAACTGGCTGTATTGAGTGACCAATGCCGACGATGCCATCGTGCCGTAATACTGTGCGATATCGAGGTAAGTATCGGCTGCGGTGCCGCTGATCGGCGGCGGATTTGCGGGCGCTCCGCTGACGGAAAATCCAGGATAGGGCGGAGCGTACGCGAATTGCGGTGTCGCGAGATTGTCCCGAGCCTCAACACGCCAGCGGATCATCTCACCGGCGTTCAGGCTGGTCGTCGGGATTTGTGCGCTAAAGATGCTATCGCCCGCGAGAACGTCGCCGTTCAATCCATCATCGAGCATGGTGATGGAGCTCTCGTTGTCATACATCCGGCGCCACTTGAGCTGCACTGGCGCAGTGGTGTTGAGGTTGTTGATGGTCCTCGTGACGCGCGCAGACACGAGGATTGGTAGGCTAGCGACTCCACCAACCGGCTGAACGGCCGGGTTCTCGGTGACTTGAGAAATATCCGGCGGGATGGCGGTTGTGAGCGCCGTATTGGCAGCGCCCATCGTCGCCGTCGTGAGGTATCCGGTCGCAAAGCCACTCGGCGTATCGACTTCCAGAATCGGGCGAAGGCATACGTTGTCCGTTTCGCCAAGGCTGCCGTCGCTGTTCAAAAGTTGAAAGGCGAGCACGTTTGTGCCCGCGACCAGCGCGCCGGGGCCGTTGGTCGTGTTTAAAGTCGTGTTCAGGGTCGCCACCCCACCGTCACCTTTGTTTCCCGACGCCGCAGAATCCCAAAGAAGCGGCGAGGGCTTAAGGCTGAATCCGATTTCGACGCCATTTAGGTAGCAGACGAATCCATCATCGTGGCGGGATTTCAGCCGCACGGCGGTTGCGCCCGATGGATTTGCAATCGTGAATGGAAACCGGACGTAGATGGACTTGTTCACACGATTTGCCAGGGGGATGGTCGTCGTGATCAATGGCGTGTTGGGCACGCCGTTGATCGTCAGGAGGTTCGTGAATCCGTATCCGAGCCCGGATACTGCGACAGGCCACACGGAGTCGTCAAAAACGCGAGCGTTCCACCCAGCCGGTATGTCGGCCTGCACAGCCGGTACGATGTATTTTCCGGTTGCACCCTCGGGAATCACTGTGGTTGCTGTGGATGTGATGGTGACGCCGTAAGCCCGGTTCGGCGGTTGCGGCGGATACTTGAAGGTCGGTGCGGTCCCGATTTCGTATTCGACGGTTACGCCGTCCGGGCGGACTAGCGCCAGATGCTCGCCGGCGTTATTCAGCTTGAAATTCGTGTGCAACCTCGGAGCGGTGGGCGTTCCGACGTTGCCCTTACGGTTCTTGTTTGAGCACCAGATGACGAGTCGGGAGTTCGCTGTGCCGTTTGCAGTCAGCGTCACGGCAGGGCTCGTCACCGGAAATTGCCATTTGCGCAAATCCGCGTTCAGCCGGTTGGCATCGTCGCCGCCCGCGTCGGTAAGATACCAGCCGTTTAGCGAAACCGACGCCGTGCCGAGATTCGTGAGTTCGATCCAGTCTTCGTGCGACCCGTCTTCATCGACATACACGCTCGTGACGTTGTCCGCCATGAATTCGCTGATGATGACTTGGGCGTCTGCGCCAACTGTGGTGAGCGCAAAGAGCGTGAAAATTCGGAGTAGTGTTCGGGTTGTCATTGGTTTCGGGTGACTGCGATAAATGGACCGGTTCCCCGGTTTTCTCAAGTGGTTCGTGGGAAACCCCTTGAAATTGTTACAGTTTCACGACGGACCTCGTGTTGGAAAGTGGGAAATTGGGAAACAAATATTTTCTTACTCCTGAGTTTTCGGTGATTCATTTGGGCCGCAATGGTGCAAAAACATACGGTTATACTTGGCACACTCTCCGAATGCGTGACGGCGGTCTGATGTTCAACCGGAAGTGAATGTTTCTTCGATTGCTCGAGACGGTCGAACCGCCGCGGAACTCGGGTTCTGCGTAGTCCCCGAACGCTTGAAGCAAAAGCTCACATGAGCTGGTGCGCATCTACGTCCACGACGGCAAAAACGTCTTCGGGCAGCGGATTCTTATCGAGCACGGCTCGGATTGCACGGCTGAGCTTGAGCACGGCGCGGGAGCGGAGGGCGAGGTGGAAGCGGAAGTTGCCGTGTGATTTCTCCAGCGGTGCTGCGCTCGGCTCGCCCAAAGTGACGCCGGGCGGCAGCACTTCTTTGAGTCGGCGGTGCAGGGTCTCGATACTCAGTTTTGCCCGCTCTTCGTGGGGAGAACGGACGGTGATGAGCACGAAATGCGTGAACGGTGGCTGCACCATCTTCTCCCGCCACTCGATCTCCTGCTCGTAAAATCCCGCGAAGTCGTGATGCCGCGCGAATTGGATGGCGGGGTGAAACGGTGTGTAGCTCTGCACGACGACTTCGCCGGAAACATCGCCGCGTCCGGCGCGTCCGGCGACTTGTGTGAGGAGCTGGAACGTGCGCTCGCTGGCGCGGAAATCGGGGAGGTGCAGGCCCATGTCGGCGTTGATGATTCCGACGAGCGTGACGTTTGGAAAGTGCAGCCCTTTCGCGATCATCTGCGTGCCGACGAGGATGTCTATCTTCCCCGCGCGGAAGGCTCCGAGGGCTTCGCGGTAGCTTTCTTTTTTCTGCATCACGTCAGCGTCCATGCGCTTTACGACGGCGGTAGGGAAGAATTTCTGCACGGTATCCTCGACCTTTTCGGTGCCGGTGCCGCTGTATTTGATGCCGGGGTCTTTGCACTCTGGGCACTTTGTCGGCGCGACGGCGAGATGGCCGCACATGTGACAGACGATTCGATTTTGCGCCCGATGAAATGTGAGCGAGACCGAGCAATTCGGGCACTCGGCGACGTAGCCGCATTTGTTGCACAGCAGCGTGGTGGAAAAGCCGCGGCGATTGAGAAACAGAATGACCTGTTCCTTTTTCTCTAGCCTAGAAGTGATGGCCTTGGCGAGCGGGTCGCTGATAATGGGCGAGGATTTTTTCGCCTCCAGCCGCATGTCCACGATGCGGATAAAAGGCATCTTTTGATCGTCCACGCGCATCGTGAGTTGCAGCAGCTCATACTTGCCGATGCGGGCGTTGTAAGCGCTCTCCAGCGAAGGCGTGGCGCTGCCGAGGATGACGACACACTTCTCCAAATGCCCGCGCAGCACGGCGAGGTCGCGCCCGTGGTAGCGCGGCATTTCCTCCTGCTTGTAAGTATTCTCGTGCTCCTCATCCACGATGATGATGCCGAGCTTTTCCACCGGCGCAAAAATGGCCGACCTCGCTCCGATGACGATGCGCGCCTTGCCGCTGCGGATGCGGTGCCACTCGTCATGCCGCTCACCTTCGCTGAGGTGCGAGTGCAGCACTGCGACCTCGTGATTCGTCGCTGCGAAGCGGCTCTTGAATCGCTCAACTGTTTGCGGCGTGAGCGAAATCTCCGGCACGAGCAAAATCGCGCCCATGCCGAGTTCGAGCGCTCGGTCGATTCCTTGCAGGTAAATCTCCGTCTTCCCGCTGCCCGTCACTCCGTGGAGGAGGAATGGCTTCAACCCAAGTAGAGGAGCCGTCCCGGCCCCATCGATTACTGACGAGCCTTGGGGCTCATGGGGGCGGGACGCCCCCACTACTTCCACGGACGCCGCGACCTTCGCAAAAACCGCGCGCTGCTCGTCATTGAGCACCAACTTCCCGCTGGAAACGAACTGCTCTTTTCCAAATGGATCGCGCTCCACCGTCTCGGGCTCCACGACCAGCCAGCCTTTCTTCGCCATCGCCTGCACGGTTTGGTGCGCGACACCGCACTGCTCGCAAAGTTCGGCGACGGCGATGGGTTTCGCCGCTTGGCGGAGGACCGAAACCACGTCGGATTGCTTCGGTGCTTTCTTCTCCAGTTCGGCGAGTTCCTCATCAGAAACCTCGCGTGCCAGCCGTGCAAAGAGCCGCACCTTATGCCCCACTTCCGCTTTGCGAATCACGTTTGGCAGCACCGTCTTCATCGCTGCTTCCAGCGGACAGCAGTAGTAATCCGCCATCCATTGCGCCAGCCCAATAAGCCCGGGGCTCAGCGCAGGTTCATCGCCGACCAGTTCCGAAATCATCCGCACACCATCAGCCTCCGTCGTCTCGGAAAGCGCGATGATGGTGCCGAGCAGCGTGCGCATCCGCACCGGCACACGGACGCGCGAGCCCACGACGGCATTCAGCATTTCCGGGATTCCATAATCGAACGCCCGGCCACCGGAATCATCGAGCAGAACCCGCGCGTAATTCGGCATAGGCTATTCCGAAAGCAGGAATTGGAAGTCGTCGAGCGTGAGGGCGCGGGCGAAGTTTTCTTCGCCGAGGATATCGGCGGCGAGGGCGCTCTTGGAGCGTTGTAGCGAGCGGATTTTTTCCTCAATGCTGTCCTTCACGATGAGGCGGTAAGCGATGACTTTGTTCACCTGGCCGATTCGGTGCGTTCGGTCGATGGCCTGGTTTTCGACGGCGGGATTCCACCATGGATCGAACAGGACGACGTAGCTGGCGGCGGTGAGGTTCAAGCCGAAGCCGCCCGCGCGGAGGCTGACGAGGAAGGTCGCTGCGCCGTCGTGGCCCTGGAAGGCTTTCACGAGTTCTCCTCGGTTTTCTGTCTGGCCAGTCAGCTTGAAGAGCTTGCACGTATCGCCGAGGCGCGTGGTGAGTTCCACCTCAATGCGAGAGAGCATTTCGACGAATTGCGAGAAGACGAGAATCTTGTGACCTTCGGCGATCAGCGGCTCGATGATGTCGATGAGCGCGTTCATTTTTGCGCTCTCGGCTTTGTCGGCCTTTTCGGAGACGAGCCCCGGATGGCAGCAAATCTGCCGCAACCGGAGCAGCGAAGTGAGGATGTTGAAGCGTGCTTTATCGAGGTCGGCTTTGGATGAAAGTTTGAGCAGTGCGACGCGGGCGCGCTTCAATTCGGCGCGGTAGAGCGTGGCTTGCTCTGCGTCCATTTCGCACACGAGATCTTCCTCGATCCGGTCCGGCAAATCCTTGGCGACCTCGCCTTTAGTGCGGCGGAGAATGAACGGACGCGTTCTCGCCGCGAGACGTTTGCGGGCGAGGGGATCGGTCCGCTGATCGAAAGTTTTTCCAAACGCACCGCGCAAACCGAGCACGCCGGGCATGGTAAAAGACATGATGCTCCAAAGGTCGAGCAACCGGTTCTCGATGGGCGTCCCGCTGAGCGCGATGCGGTGCGGAGCGTTCAGGACCCATGCGGCTTTCGCGGTGGCGCTGTCGGGGTTTTTGATGGCCTGTGCTTCGTCGAGAATGACGGCGCGCCACGGCACTGCGGAGGCTTCTTTTTCCAGCAGCCGGAGATGGACGTAGTTCATCACGACCAGATCAGAATTCTTGCGGGCTTCGTCGAGTGCACCGGCGTCGCACGCGCCTTTTCCGAGGATCGTGACGCGGAGGCTCGGAGCGAATTTCTCGGCCTCGGATCGCCAGTTATCCACTACGCTCTTTGGCGCGATAACTAGGGATGGAGTGTCCATCGTTGGGCGCAATACCGGCTTGGCGTTTTTCTTCGGCTTGAGCGCGCCGATGCCTTCGGGGACGACTTCCACCTCGCGGTCGCGGAGCCACAGCAGCCACGCGAGCGTCTGCACAGTTTTGCCGAGACCCATGTCGTCGGCGAGGATGCCGCCAAAGTTGTTCGTACTGAGGTATGCAAGGAAATGGAATCCCTCGGTCTGATAGGGCCGTAGCTCTGCGTTCAAGCCCTTCGGCAGGTCGGGCATGACGCGCGTTTTGATCTCCTCAACGCGCTTTGTAATCGCTCGAATGGCGGGCTCCGGCAGAAGGTTCTTTACCTTTCCCGCGAGCTGAAGCGCGTGGAGTCGCTGCGGTCCGGCATCGAAATCGCGGGCGCTGAGACCGAGCTCGGCGAACTGCTCTTCGTCCTCCGGGCTGAGGTGGAATGAAAGCCGCCGCCAGCCTTTTTCGCCGAGGCGGACAAAGCCGCCACGAGCATCGAGTAGCGCTTTCAACTCGGCTTTTGTCAGCGTGGTGTCTTCCACGTCGAGGGCGATGCGGATGTCGAACCAGTCGATGCCGCTTTCTTCGACATCGAGTTTCACCCGCGCTGCGATTGCGGGTTCGTGCAGCGACGAAAGCATTGGGTCTAGGTCGAGCGTGAGCGAGGGCGGAAGAGTCCCGAGCCATTCGGAAAATTGCTCGGCGAACTTCTTGCCGGCGGTCTTTTGCCAGCACGCTTCGCCGTAGCCGGTCCACGTTGCCTTGAGGTTTGTCAGGGCGTTCGGCACTGCTGTGAGGGCGTTTCGATCGTTGCGGATGATCGAGCCTTCTTCTTCCGCCGGCGAGCGTTTTCCGGTGGGTATCCAGCCATCGCGGCCATACTGCTCCACACGCACGCCATCGCACTCGGCAAATGCGCGCACGACGAGTATTTCGCCATCCCCAAATCCGTTTTTCTGGAGCTGGCATTGGAGAATCGCGCGGGTTTTCACGACCTTCACGCGCGACGCAAGACGTGGGGGCGGTTCGACGCGGAGTCGCTCGAAAAGCGCCACGCCAGCGCCGCTCTCGATGGCTTCTGCGGGCACAATAATCGGTGCCGCGAGATTCAGCCCGGCCAGCGGAGGAGCCTCGAAGACTTCGTGCTCGGTGATGTAAAGCGCGGGGTCGCCGTCGAGCGTCACAATCGCCGTTGTCGGCGGCGAGCCGTCGGGCAATGCGAGTGTAAATTCGTAGTCCACAGACTTGCCGTCCCCCACGGCAATTTTCCATTCGAGTTTGCGGGGATCGCGAATGAGCGGATGCCCCGAAGGCCCGCAGATAATGGGCTCGAACTTCGGCTCGCGGAGCATCGCATTGAGCACTCGAGTGGCGTCCTTCTCTTTATAGGAGAGCATCCGGCGGCTGTCGTAGCCGGTGAAAAACACGCGCCAGAGCCCCTCGGAGAGTCCCGTGACCGGTAGCGCACCTGCATACGAAGCGCTCACGAGTTGCCGGAATGCCGTGTCGGTGAGCGGCTTGAATTCGCCGACTCCGTCTTTCTTCCACTCCAGCCGGATTTCTTCGCGAGTGAGACGCACGCGCAGTTCGTGCAGCGTTTCGTTTCGCCCGACCACGGTCGCTGCGCCAGTCAGCCATTTGTTCCAGGTTTCGACGGATTGTTTCCGCTCCCAAGCGCCGACAAACTCGTCCACTTTATCCCAGTCCGTCATTTGCGAGAGCAGCGGCATCAGCGGCACTCCTTTGCGGCGGAAATACGCGGCAATGAGCATCCAAGCTTCATCCACGGTGGTCGGACGCAACTCCGGCCACAATTCGACGGTGTGGTAGCCCCAGCCTTTAATCGGGATGCCGGCGACCTGGTCCACCAGCGATTGCAGAACGCCGTACGCGTGGCGGTGTTCGTCGAAAAGCTTGTCCACTGCCATGACTGCTTCGGTCTCCGCTTTCGTCAGCGCATGGTCGGCTTGAGCGATTGCCTTGGCGTGGAAAGTCTCCTTTTTCGCCGGAGGGCGCGCCCCTCCTTTTTTGAATTCCTTCGGATCAGACAGCAG
>JAYSTZ010000335.1:0-1644 GCA_043719365.1 Verrucomicrobiaceae bacterium
GTCAATGCCGAGACACTTCCAACGAGCGAGTAGAGAACGATGGGCGATGACATGGACCACTTGAAGTAATAGAGAAGTCCGCTTGCGAGGGCGACGAGCACGAGGAGCAATGGCCACGTCGGCAGCGTCCGTGAGCCGAGTCGCAACGCCGGAATCCAGCGCCCCATCCCGACCGCGATCATCACCATCAAAGGCGGATACATCGACGCAACATCGAGCTGCTGGCCAAGCCGCGTGAGCGATGCGTGAAAAAGCCCGCTGCCGATTCCCAGGCAGCAGCACGCCGCGCCAAACGCGAGACTCAGCGCGGGCGTCCTCACGAGGTAGGCATCGCGCTTTTCCTCGCGGAGATCGCGCCAGCCGAGCGCGATGCCGTAGAGCCCGACGACGATATAAGCGAGATTGGACCACGTATTTGCCCGCGTGCGGAAGACCTCGCGAGCGTAGATGCGCTCCCGATATGCGGGACGCCGGAGTTCACCGCTCTCGCGCCAGCCAGCCCACAGGTTTTGTTCCTTCGCCGTCTGTGTCACCCACCAAAGCGCGAGTGCGATGCAAGCGACGGTGCCCCAGACAAAGCCGTGTGCTCGCGCGGAAAATCCGCTCATGACGCAGCGAAAACAGCGAGCTTGCTCGGGGAAAGAAATCGTCGTGATGCCGAGTTGGCCGCGCCCCGTGACGATTGGGTCGCTCCATGAGGTGCCGTCTTTCGAGACGGCGACGGCATAGGTGTCGGGCGAACGAGGTAGCTCTTGGCAAGCAATTCCCCCAATTGAACAATGCCCGCCGTGGTGATGACCAGCTTCTCTTCCTGTGGGGGAAGACTGAAAGCCTTGAGGTGAATGAAAGCCGGGTCTGCGGCGGCGATGGCGGCGAGGTTTGCGGTGACATCGATGCGGTTGAGTCCCTTCTCATCGGTGGGCGGTTGTTGGCTGACAAACCATTTCAGCGCAGGAAGCGCCAAGTCCTGACGACTTTTTTCGACCGTGGATTGCAGCCATTTGGCTGCGTCGCTCCGGTAGGGTCCAAAGGCCATGTCGTTTTCCCCGACGTGATAGAAAATGCCGGCCAGTTCCACCTGATGACCTTTGGCCTGGAGTTCCTTGATGGAGTCCTGGATGAAGGCGATGAACTGCGGGTAGAGGTTCTGATCTTTCGCTTCCGTTCCCTGCGGCGTCCAGTCGTTCATCTGCGAACCACTGTGCGTGAACTTGGCGATGGCGATGTTGCCGGGAATCTTGCCTTGCAGAGTCCTGCCGAAGCTGAGTTCCGGGCCAAAGGTGTCGTAGAATCCGGCGGGGCCGAGTGGCTCCCAGCCATTCGAGATTTTATAGCCTCCACCGATGCTGTATTTGAAAGCGATTTTGTTGTTGTCGTCCGCCAGCGCCTCTTGTCCCTTCAGGGCTTTGAGTTCCTGCGTGAAAGCGCGCTCGCCCTCCATATTGCGATGCCCGGCGAGGATGAACAACTTGACCGTGCTCCCCTTTGCATAAGGCCAAACCTTGAGCGGCCGGGCGGCGGCTGGCTGCTTTCCAATCGTTCGCAGATAGGCTTCGGCGTAGTTCGCGCCGTGCTCCAGTTGCCCCAGCGTTCCGTAGTGATAATGCAACCCTGCCTCGCCGCCGATTTCCATCGCGTCATGGG
>JAYSTZ010000336.1:0-3792 GCA_043719365.1 Verrucomicrobiaceae bacterium
TCCGGTGAAGTGGCTGACGAAGACCTTTCCGGTGTCGGCAAAAGCTTCGCTGAATGTCGTGGCTTCCTTGATGTCCAGCTTGGTGGTCGCCAAGAATTTTATATCTCGCGGGTTGGCGACATCGAACGCGAAAAGCTCCATGTTGCTGGATGACCATCCCCATCCGCCGTCCCAAATGGGCATCGCTATATTCAATGAAACCGCGTCGTTTCTGACTGCGGCAGCCCGAACCAGACCAGTGCGCACGGGCGTTGTTACAGTGAG
The DNA here is from genome assembly GCA_043719365.1 of Verrucomicrobiaceae bacterium. Classification (GTDB taxonomy): domain Bacteria; phylum Verrucomicrobiota; class Verrucomicrobiia; order Chthoniobacterales; family Chthoniobacteraceae; genus SXWH01. Next base: position 265 of record JAYSTZ010000336.1, read on the forward strand.
TCCTAGAGTTTCTGTGGGAAGAGTAATTGTTCCCATTTGGGAAAGGGCAAGGTCACCGGAGAACACCGGACGATACCACGGATAATACGAACTCTTCCGCGCGACGACTGCGGTCGCATCGGTCGGGAAAAGCAGCGAGATGCTGCCGTAAAGATCTTCGCCCGGGATGCTCGCTTCGCTGAGCTTTACGATCTGCGGGAGCGATGCGATGGAGAAGACGGTGAGTTTTCCCTGCTGGGCAACGAGCGTTGAGTTCCCAGTCGCAGACGCGATCGAGCGATCCGGTTGCTGAACGATGTAAAGCAGGTCGCCTTTGAGTTCGGCGGACTGAACGTATCCACCCCCGATGTCGAGCGTGCTGCTCGTATCGTCTGGATTGTCGAGCGGGGAGACGGATAGGACAGGTTTGCGGTCATTGAGGTGCTGGCCGAGCTGCAGCAGTTGCTTCCCGACGATCCATACGCGGGACACGTTCCATGCGAGTTCGACGTCCGCTTTCACCACCGGTGTATCGCGGTCCGAAATATCGACGGTGAGTAAATCTGACGCGCTGAGTGCGAGTACCGTGTCGTCCTTGATCGCGGTGCGGCGCGGGGTGAAACCGTGTTGGATGACGCCTCGGAGCGCGAGGCTGTCCCGCTTTAGATCCACAAGTTGCACGCCTCCGTTATTTCCGCCGCCCCAGAACCACCAACCGCTGCTATATGGCAGCATGATGAGCCCTTCCTCGGGCAGGACGGTGAATGCTTTGTCGTCCCACTCGGCCTCGCTGGAAGACCATCCGGTGCCGATCGGGAGTTGCGAGAGTTGGACTGGCTTGGTGGCGTCGGCCACGTCGTAAAGCGAGACGCTTACGCGATTCTGCCAGTTGCCTGTACCGTCATCGCCCCAGATGCGACCGACCGTCACGAGGCGGTCGCCGAGCGGCTCGATGTAGCTGGAGAATCCGGGCACATGCAGCTCGCCGCTGAGCGTGGGTTTTGCCGGATCGGTGTTGTCCACGATCCAGAGTGGGTCTTGCTGGACAACCGTGACGATGTAAACGCGGTCGCCGTCGAAACGCACGGCGCGGGTCGATTCGTTCTGGCCGACGGTGATCGAGCCGAGCTTTGCAGGGTGCGCGAGATTGGTTACGTCAAAGTTCTGGAGCTGCGAAGAACTCGTCCAGTTCCCCGTCTGCGGATTGATGCCGGAAACCGCCGAGACGGCGCTCATCACTCCGCCGTTCTCATGCATTTTGAACTTGTCCTGCACGTAGCCATTCACGCTCGCCGTGCCGCCTTTTTTCAGCGTGCCGTTCGGATTACTCACGTCCACGAGATTGATTAGCGTGTGGTATCCGCCGCCCGCGCCGGAGTAATCGTAGTTCGGCTGTGCGACCATGAAGCAGCGGTTACTCGCCTGCACGGCGCTCACCCACGAGCCTCCGGAATTTGAAAACTTCACCGTGTTGCGCTCCACCGGCGCAGTTGGAACGGACAAATCGTAGCCGGTCACTTCCAAATTCGTGGACCATCCCCAATTCCCCGAATCCTGCCGCGGTACGTTCTTCGCGATCACTAGTGCTGTTCCGATGAGCCGGCTGTTGGCGAGCCAGCCTTCGAATGGCACACGCGCCACAATGGTCGGCTCGGGGGTGCTCACGTCGCACACGACGACTTCGCCGGTTTGGTTGGCTTGATCAAACGTCGGCGAACCGCTCGTCCAGCCGAGTTCTTTCGGCGTGCGCTTCAGGATGGCGACGTGCGTGCTGTCGAGTTGATAAAGGTCTTCGCCAGCCGCCGGCATCCGCAAAGTGCCGAGCAGTGCGGGCTTCGCGGTGTCGGTGACATCGATATTTTGCAGTCCGCAGTATTGGTTAAAGAAATAGAGATGATCGCCATCAAGCTTCCAGATGTCGCTCTCCGTCACCGTCCGACTTGCGGACACAGAACTATCGCTGCTCACGGCTGCTGATGCACTGCCGCTCAACGTCAATGTCCCGGTCGCGCTGCTCCCAAACGAAAGGTTCGAGCCCGGTTGGCTGACGACCTGTTCTCCAAGGAAGTTCGTCGTGCCGGTATAAAAGGCACCAGGGAGCCTGCCTTCCTGCTGTCCGAAGACGCGCAGGTAGCGTTTTGAAATGCGTTTGCGGAGGGTGAAAACGACCTCTTTTTCCTCGCTGTTCAAGGCCGCCTTCGAGAGCGTGACCCATGGCGTCTTGCGCTGCGCAGTCTTGCGCTGAAGCGTCACATCTTTAAACCCCGCCGGCACTTTCACCCGCACCTTGCGTCCCGAGATCGAGGCGATGACGGGCTCATCGGTGGGCGGGAGACTGCTTCCGGCAAACGACGGTGCGGCGAGCAGCGCGGCGATGGCTGCGGATAGGATAAAAGGTGATGCTTGGAGAGGCTTCATATCGTGAGAGTTCATTTACACTCAGCAATCGCACCCGCAAGCCCTCTTCTTAGTCCTCTTTTACTTCCGCGCTTCCGGCACTTCCACGAACGCGTAACAGATCATGTGGAGAATGTTCATCTGCACATCTTCCACGCGGCCATAGTGCGTGTCGCCGACGACGATCACTTGGTCTGCGAGTTCCGCCGCCTGCCCGCGTTTTGCGCCGACGAGTGCGATGGTGTGAAGCCCCCGCTCTTTCGCCCAGCCGAGCGCCTTCACGAGGTTTGGCGAATTCCCGCTCACACTGATAATCAGCAGCACGTCGCCCTTCTCCGCGTAATTGTGAAGCTGGCGCATGAAAACGTCCGCGTAGTCGTAATCGTTTCCGATCGCTGTGATCCATGCCGAGTTGTCATTCAAAGAGAGCACCTTGAACGGCTCGCCGAGCGCCTCGCTGCTATTTTTCCCTAGATCGGTGACAAAGTGCGACGCATTGGCCGCGCTCCCGCCATTCCCGCAGACGAAGATATGTTTCCCCGCTCGCTGCGCCTCGCGAAGCGTGTGGATGAGCGGCACGATTTCCTCCGCCTTGATGGAATCAAGCGAGCGTTTCTGTTGTTCTATGTATTGGGTGAGCCAGTCGAGCATGATTCAGAAAGTGCGCATCGTGCCTCGAACTGTCGAGCCATCTTCGATGACTTTTCGGTTTCGCGCCCCTTCAGATTGCGTTCAATCCCGAGCGTTTTCACGGGCGAACCGCTGGTTTTGGCGCATCGAAAACGGGAGTTTCCGCACGATCGGAGGGTTCGGGCATTTTGAAAAACCCAAACGCGCCGCGTGACATTCCTCTGCAACCGGCTAAACACCCCGCCCCGCCAGAACGACCAATCAATTTCAGCTACACTATGGATCGCAAAGCCATCATCATTCTCATCCTCGTCGTCGGGGGCTATCTCGGGTATCATTTCGGAGTTCAAATGCCGAAGAATCAGAAGTACCAGCAAGAGCTGGCTGCTTGGAAAGTCGTCCATGAAAAAGAACTCGCCGAGGCAAAGAAAAACGCGCCTGTGAACGTCGAGGCGCCGCCCGTTCTCACAGCAAACGGACAGCCCGTTACGCCGGCCGTCGCTCCCGCGCCAAAGCCTGCCG
>JAYSTZ010000337.1:0-3785 GCA_043719365.1 Verrucomicrobiaceae bacterium
GAAATACAGCGAATACGCGTGCCACGAGTTGAGCTTTTTCCTTTCGCGCAAAGACCCCGACTTTTTTGCAAAGGTCATCAAGCCCTACCTCGCGAACAAGAAGGACCGGACGTTTATGGACGACTTCCTTCTCGGCAACGATCTCGCCGCGTATCGCGAGGCATGGGCGTATTCGCGACTCAATGCCGTGGAGCGTGCGCTGCTCGCGACACGCATCGATGGCGAGCCCGACAATGCCGCGCGCCGTTTGCGCGAAGAATGGGAGATGATCCCGCCAAACCCGGAGCGGCAGGACAGCCTTTTCGAGACCGCACTGCGCGGTCGCGCACTCGTGCAGGGTGGTGAAGGCGTCGCCGAGGATTTCGGAGCGGTGCGCGACAGGGCGGCTGAAAATGCGCCGGTTGCGCTGGCGGCGATGATCGCCCCCGCCGCGCCTGTAGCGATGCCACCGCCGAGCCCCGCAGCGCTGAAGGGTGCGATGGCAGGGCGCATGGTGGAGAAAGCGAAAAACTTGCTGGCGATGGACGTCGAGGAAGTCGATGCGCTCAAGCGAGATGGAGGGCGTCTCGCTGAAGAGAACGTCGAATTGCAGAAGAGCCTCGGTGAAATGAAGGATTCGGCCGTAAATCGTTCGTTGTTCCGCCGCTCTGGAATGACTGATGCCACCGGGAATGCGGTCGCTGACGCGGAGCATCATTTTGCCGATTCCGATTTCGCTTTTGCCGGAGTGGATGCAGCGCGAGGGCTGCGCGAGGCGACGCGGATTTACTACCGGCAGCTCGGCCCGACGAAGGAATGGGCGGAGAACAATTACTACCAACTCCGCATCACCGAGCAGGATGCCGATCTCGTTTCCGTGAATGCATTCTGGCGCGATTACGCGGGGCATATCGCGGGCGGCAGCAAGGGGGCGTTTGTCTCGGAGAATGTCGCGGAGGCTTCGCGCAATTTCACCGAAATGATGCTCGCTCTGGCCGTGCTCGACTTGCCGTTCGACGCGCCGAAGCACGTGACCAAGGCCGACGGCGGGCAGTTCACGCTCACGGCGTCCGGACCGGTGATTGTGTATCACAAGGAAATCAAACCGTCGGCCGTCGCAAATGCGGCGCAGGGCGGGCTGCTGGTGTCGCAGAGCTTTTACCGGCACGACGATCGGTTCCGTCAGGAGGGCAACGAGAAGTTCGAGAAATACGTCACCGACGAGTTTCTCACGGGCATCGTGTACGGTGCCAATGTCGTGGTGACGAATCCCACGAGCGCACAGGTGAAAGCCGAGGTGCTCCTGCAAATCCCGCAAGGCGCGTTGCCCGTCCTCGGCAGCAAACCCACGGACTCGCGCTTGCTGCGCCTGAGCCCTTACACGACGCAGACGTTCGAGTATTCGTTTTACTTCCCGGCGACGCCGACGAAAGCGGGCGCGAAGTTCCCGCACTATCCGGTGAACGTATCCATCGCAGGCAACAGCGCAGCGGGCGCAAAGCCGTTCGCGTTCAACGTCGTCGGAAAGCTCACGCAATTTGACAAAGCTTCGTGGGACTACATTTCGCAATACGGCACGAGCGCCGATGTCTTCACGTTCCTCGACGCGAACAACCTTGCAGGGATCAACTTCGGGCGGGTTGCGTGGCGCTGCAAAGACGCGGCGTTTTTCAAAAAGCTCACCGCTTTCCTGAATGCGCACCATGTCTGGGATGAGACGATTTACAGCTACGCCGTCGTGCATAACGACGCCGCCGCGTTGCGCGAATGGCTGAAGCACAACGACGCATTTGTGAGCCAGTGCGGGCCGTGGCTTTCGAGCAAGCTCGTCCTCCTCGACCCAATCGAACGCCGCGCTTACGAGCATCTCGAATATTCGCCGCTCGTGAACCAGCGCGCCCACCGTGTTGGCAACGACTGGCGCATCGCGAATCCCGCCGTCCGCGCCCAATACGCGGAGTTCCTCGGAATTCTCGCGCACAAGCCCGCGCTCGACGCCGTGGATACGATGAGCACTGCGTATTATCTCTTCCTGCAAGACCGCGTGGAGGAAGCGCTGGCGCGATTCCGGAGCGTGGACGCGAAGACGCTGCCCACGCAGATTCAGCACGATTATTTCTCATGCTACGCGGGCTTTTACGAAGGCCAGCTCGGCGAAGCGCGCACCGTCGCCGCGAAGTATGCAGGCTATCCCATCGCACGGTGGAAGGCGCTCTTTGGCGAAGTGACCAGCCAGCTCGACGAGATCGAAGGCAAGGCCGTCGCCGCGAAACCAGGTGACAAACCCGACCGCGAAAAACAGCAGGCGGAACTCGCAGCGACCGAACCGTCGTTCGATTTCAAAGTCGAGAAACAGACGATTTCGCTGAACTACAAAAACATCGGCGATGTGATGGTGAACTACTACCTCATGGACCCGGAGTTTTCGTTCAGCAGCAGCCCGTTTGTCAGTCAGGACGCGAGCCGGTTTAGCATCATCAAGCCGAACAAAACCGCGACGCAGGCGCTCGCGAAAGACAAGGACACGCTCGATATCCCGCTGCCCGCCGAGTTTGCGAAAGCGAACGTCCTTGTCGAGGTCGTGGCCGCCGGACAGCGCAAGGCCCAGGCGTACCACGCCAACACGCTCAAGCTCACGCTTACCGAAAACTACGGACGCCTCGAAACCCGCGACTCCGCCAACGACAAGCCCGTTGCGAAGGCCTACGTGAAAGTCTATGCGCGGCTCAAGGGCGGCACGATTCGCTTCTACAAAGACGGCTACACGGACCTCCGTGGACGGTTTGACTACGCCAGCCTAAACGGCACCGCGGGGCACACCGAGCTACAGCGCTCGGTCGAGCCGCCACCGAAAAACGGTCTGGATTACCAAATGCTCAAGCCCGCCGAACTCGGCAGCGTGGAGAAGCTCAGCATCCTCATCCTCAGCGAAACCAACGGCGCGACCACACGCGAAGTGAGCCCTCCGAAGGAGTAGGGGATTTCGGCTGGTATCACCGCAATGGCAGTCCGTGGCGTTTCCAAAAGATCTGCAACGACGCTTGCGAGCCGTTGAATACATTGCGTTCGATGGGGCGGTCGAGGTCGCCGAAATAGGGCGCGTTGCGGTAGAATCCGTGGTTGTAAACTTTCGGACGCGAGCCGCCGCGCTCCCAATCCACGCCGCCGTATTGCCACATGGTCCAGTCCGACCAGACGTTGTATTGCTTCACGAGTCCGCGCGGAGTGCCGGGTGCGGGAAACTGCGGCCCTTCGCCGCTGTCGTGCGCGTAAAGTGCGAGCCAATACGGCATACGGCGCAGCCTCGCTTTGGTGGCGTCGTCCGCATTGCCGAGCAGGATTTTGAGCTGTGGGCTGTTTTCCAAATAGGCGACGGGAACGACGCCGGTGCGCGACTCGACGCGCTCCATAAATCGCAGGATGTCCGAGAGCTTCGAGTTGGCGTCGAAGTCGCCGCAGAGCAGCAGCGAAGGCGCATTCCATGAGCGGCTCTTCGCCAGCGATTGCGCGCGAGAGACGAACTGATCGGCCTGCTTCACGGCATCGACATGCGTCTGGAGCCGATAATAAACGCCCGGCAGCAGGTTCTCGCGATCCGCAGACGAGAGGAAGTCGGCGCATTTCGTATCCAGCACGCCGCCTTTTCCTGCGCGGGCGATGAGCGCGCTCGCGCCGTTGGACCGGAGCGCGGAGACGTCATTCTCCGAATAGCTCTTACCCGATCGCTGCCGCTCCTTCGGATCATAGGCCGAGACATTGATGATTTGCGGCAGCGATTCCGCGTGTGCGGGCGTGGCGAGAGGCGT
>JAYSTZ010000338.1:0-3784 GCA_043719365.1 Verrucomicrobiaceae bacterium
CAGGCGATTCCCAATTCACAGAAGAAAACTTCGGCTTCATCGTCCGGTACGCCACCTGCGAACACTTCGAATGCGTCGCCTGCAAACTCGACCGCAAGACGCCCGACGGGAAAATGCTCATCGAAAAACAGCAGCCCTTCTACCCTGTCCCAAAACGTTCCAAGGCGGCCAAAAGTACCACAAGAAAGCGATAAATCGCCACTCCGGCGGCCGGCGGGATCGCTACCCATTGCACGCGTTCCAGCCAAGTCCCTTTCTGGAATGCCGCCATCCAGTCGCTATTGATCGGTTAGTTCGCTCATGTGCGCAGATATTGCCGCTCGCGGGCAAAACCGAACGGATTGTTTTGTTGTTCCGCCGCTGCAAAACTCACCGCGCAAGCCCGGCCAGCGGCTCCACGCGGATATTTTCTGCGAGCGCATAGCTCTTCGTTCCGGGATACAATACGGTGAGTGAATCCAGCTTCAGATCGTTCATCGCGATGTGCATCGAGGGCGTCAACTTCGGTGCGTCGGCGCGTTTGCATTCGATGCCAAATCGCCGCCCGTTTTTGAACATCATCAAGTCCAATTCCGCGCCGTTATGCGTGCTCCAGAAATACACTTCGTCCGGTTGATGGCGCTGGATCGCCTGCTCGATTGCGTAGCCTTCCCACGATGCGCCTAGCTTTGGGTGCGTGAGCAATTCAGCCTCCGTGCGGACGCCGAGCAGCGTGTGAAAGACTCCGCTGTCGCGAAAATAAATCTTCGGCGCACGCACCTGCCGTTTGCCCAGGTTTTCAAGCCACGGCTGGAGTTGCCGCACCATGAAAGTGCCCGCAAGCAAATCCAAATATGGCCGCACAGTGCTCGCGCCGATGCCGAGCGAACCCGCGACTTCCGCAGCGTTCCACGTCTGCCCGTGATAATGTGCAAGCATCGTCCAAAAACGCAGCATTGCCGCTGGGGCGATCCCCGAGCCGAAACCCGCCATATCCTGCTCCGCAAAAGTGCGCACAAAATTCCTCCGCTAAACGAAACTGTCCTCTTCCGACGCCGCGAGAAACGACAGGGGGAAGCCACCGCGCAACCAATGTTCGCGAAGGCTTTCAGCTCCAAGTTCCATCAGCGAAAAGCCTGACAATTTTACCACTTCCAGACGACCGGCAAGGGATTCCGAGGATCGCTGAAGGAGCGATGGACTCGCGCTGCCGAGGATGAGAAATTTGGCCGCGCTATCCGCACGATCCGCCAAAACGCGGAGCAGCGGAAAAAGCTGTGGAGCCCGCTGGATTTCGTCGATGACAACCGTCCCGCGCAAGCCCGCCAGCGCCGTCATCGGCTGCGACAACCGGGCTAGACTCACCGGGTCTTCCAAGTCGAAATGCTCAGCCGCCGTGGGTGACAAAAATCGCCTCGCCAGAGTCGTCTTACCCGCCTGCCGAGGCCCGACAAGCGCAACGATCCGGCTCCGCCTCAAAGCGGTTTGAATAGCGTCGAAAGTGGCATCACGAGAAATCACGGGCTGATAATACCATGAAAATCCACCACGTCATGGTGGAATTTCATGGTGGAGGACTCGTTGCCGCCGGAACGAAATGGGACTCTTGATCGTGGACAGAAGTAGTGGTGCTGGCGACTCGCCTGCATCAGTCCTGACCGGCGACACGCCGGAAGTCCCGCAGGGACGCACATGAGGGCGACTCGCCCCGCGCCACTACGCCTCGTAGTTCTGCCCGTCGTCCTCTTTGAGCCGTGCGGGGATGTCCATGTTCTCGTGAAGAATGCTGATGACGCCGATAACGCCGTTCTTCAATTCGCGAAAAAAGACGTAGTGATGCTGAAACCGAACGAACCAAACGCCGCGTAGAGATTTGTGCGGCACCCTTCTCCAATGGCGACGCTGTTCAGGGATTTTCTGAGCCGCTTCGACGAGTGCATGGATATACGCATCGGCCTGCGCTTCGTTCCATTGCTCAAGCGTGTAATCCCAAATTTGGATCAGCCGTTCTTCGGCTGCCGGGAGAATCCTAGCCGCCATTTGCTTTGCGCCGGGCTTTCGCTTTTGCCAGCACAGTCTTCGCATTCAGCGGGACAAACTGCGTATCGTCCGCTGCGATTCCCGCCTTCAATTCATCGCGAAGCGCGCTCCATTTCCGTTCCTCATCGCGCTCAAAATCCCGCCGAACGAGATCGCGAATATACTCACTCGCAGAGCTGTAGAGCCCGGACGAGCCCACGCGGTCTTGGATGAAGTGCTGGAGCGCACCCGCAAAGCGAACATTGATACCTTCTGCCATAGTGGAAATGAACGTAGGCGTGTCCCACAGAATGTCAATATTGTGGGACCAAACAAACACGGCGACTCGCCATTCTCGTTCACCGCGATACCGGCGTTAAAACGTCGGGCTATTCTCAGGCTGTCCCTCCGGGACAAATATCGGTCCCGAAGCACGCGCATCTCCGACACCGCTTTCGAGAGGCCCGTACATCACGGTGCTTCCCATTCAGCAATCACGTCCGGCTTTTTTAACTGCTCCTTGCAGAATGCAAGAATGGCCTGCCGAATTTCGGTCCGTTCTTCCCCGCGAGGCAGGCTCCGCGCCCATGCAGCGACGTCTTCGTAGTTGTTATTACCGTAGTCCCTGTCGCACCATTTGCCGATGAGATACTCCAACTTCTTGCCCTGTGGTCGGTCCTCGGCGCGGGAAACGAGCCAGTTCCAGCGAGCAGCCACTGTTGCGTCTCGGAATTCTTCAGCGATCGCGTAACGGAGGCTCCCAAAGTAAACCGTTCGACCTTCAAATTCGGTGCTTTCATTCGCGGGACGGAATCCCGGCAGCGAATCTGCAAGCATCGCGGCTTGCCCAAACGGGATGTGCCAGGACATTGCTTGCGCATATCCGTTCACGATCCAGTCTGTGGTAGTCCCGCCCGTTGCAGCGTGGAGACAGCGGAGAAACGCCAGCCGTGCCTCGTATGTTTTGAGTTCCCGCAGAATATCCTCAGGGGAGAACTGCTTTTGCCAATCTTTTAGTGGATCGCTGTGCGCCACTAACTCACGCACGGTTTCCGGAGTAGTTTCAATCAGCGCCGCAGCCGCAGCCTTCCACGTCACAAGCATTTCTTTATAAAAATCTGGCGCTTGCCGTTCGCGAGCCCAAACCAACAACTCGGAGGGATTTTGTGCAAACCACACTTTAATAGGGATTGCGACCGATCCAATCTTCCCGCCCTTTTCGCCACGCTCCTCCACGAGTTGAAACATCGCCTCCAAAGTCGCTTGGGGATTCATCATGGCGGCGAGATTAAAGAAGCGGTGAACCCCCATATTTTTGTTCTCCGGGCGAGCACAACTCTGCCGCTCCCATGTCTCAATAACTTCGCGGATTTGCTGGCTCGTGAGTCTGCTCAAAACCGCGCAAAGTTGTGGGTCGTCCTCGGCAGCCGACCATCCCCGCGTGTCCCGTCGCTCGTTTTTGAGTTCCTCCCGCAGAGTGATGATGCGTTCGGTGAACTCGGTAAATTCTTCGTTCGATACTGGAGGCCCGACTTGATAATTCTGCAGCGGCACGGCGGGGGGCTGTTTCAAGGGGGGAATGCTCGGCTGACTGGAGGTAGCGCGCACCTCGGCGACTTGTATTGTCTTAAGTTTGGCTCGCTGCCAAAAGCCGATCACCAAGGCGGTAGTGAGGATGAAAGTGAGCGCAGATTTCATAGCGACTTTGCAGGCAATTTCCCGATGCGTTCATTTAGAAGAATCCGATCCTGTGGACTGAGTTCTGTAATCTTCAGGATCGCTTGTG
>JAYSTZ010000339.1:0-3783 GCA_043719365.1 Verrucomicrobiaceae bacterium
CGCAAGCGAAAGCTCACGACCCACGCCTTGCGACAAATCACCACTCACTTCTCACCAATCACAACAACCATCACAGCACGACGGGCGAGGCACTAGCGCGGTCTATGCGTTCGACTACAATCTCACCAAGCAGATGGGCACAAAAGACAGCACCGCTCGCTCGACCGAGCAGACAGCGATTGCCCCGGCACGGTCACGCCGTCGGGCCACTGGAATATCATCGCCCGAGAGGTCGCAGCGGAGCGCAGAAATACCGTGGAGCAAAACGCACGACTCTTCGCCCTGCTCAACGTCGCCGCTGCCGACGCCGCGATTCTTTGCTGGGACTGCAAATACGCGGTGAACTTCTGGCGGCCCATCACCGCCATTCGCAATGCCGAGACGGATGGCAATCCCGCCACCGAGCCCGACTCCGTGTGGACGCCGCTTTTGCCCACGCCGCCATTCCCGGAATACACCTCCGGCCACAGCACATTCAGCGGCGCAGCGCCCACGGTGCTCGCGACGTTTTTCGGCTCTGATGAAATGAAATTCAGCTCCACGTCCGACGGGATGCCGGGCTTCTCGCGCAGTTATCGTTCGTTGTCGGAAGCGGCTGCTGAAGCCGGACTGAGCCGCATTTATGGCGGCATCCATTTCATGTCGGCGAATCAGCAAGGGCTCCAGACTGGCTCGCAGCTTGGTGCGTTTGTCGTCGGGAATATCCTCAAACCAAAAGCCACCGCGCCATCACCCGCGCAACTCGGGCAACGCTAAACTCCCATTCCCATGAACTCGAAAACCATCGACCGACGCCTGCAAGGAAAGAGGATGAACCCATGGAAGAAGGACATGAAATGTGGCGCTAGCCTTTGGAGTGCGCGTGGCTTGACACCGCTTTTCCTTTCATGTGTGAGGACTCCGTGCGTCGAAAGAATGCCACAGGCAAGACGGACGCTCGTCGCCACGCGCTTGAACATCGTTCGACTGACGACGCTTGTTCTGCCGAAAGTAAAAGCGGGGTCAAGCCCCCGCACTCCAAAGCCTCGCGGCACTCACACGCGGCTTTGGCAGAGTTGGTTCATCGCACTCCTCACACTTTTCGCCCCCACCGCCTTCGCCCAGTTCACCGTGAGCAACGTCAAAGTCGTCAGCGAAAAACGCATGGACCGCACGCGCTTTGAATACCTCATGCGGGCCGACCTCACAAACTCCGGCGCTCCCGCCGAGGGCGTCATCGCGAGAGCCACCAGCACTGCGGCGACGACGACCATCTCCGAGGACGCCCTGAGTTTCGGCGACCTCGCTACCGCCGCCATCGCACCCGGCACGATGACCCTCCAAGTCACCACCGACGCCGCCCGCCTCGCCCGCGCTCGGTGGAACGTTGGAGCCGACGCCAGGCAGTCAACTACGCCGGAAACCCCGGCCTGCCCGCCACCCGCAGTGGCGAACTTCCTCCTATGAATATGCCCACGCATCTGTAGTTCTCACGACCGAAATGGACCTACTTTCCTACCAACGCACAGTGTTCGCCTTCCACGGCTGCGACAAATGCGTGGCGGATGCCGTCCTCGCTGGCAAACTCAAGCTCGTCGCCAGCGAGAACGCCTACGACTAGCTCGGTCACGGCATCTACTTCTGGGAGCATGGCCCCGCACGGGCATTCGAGTGGGCACGCCAGCAGGCGGCTCGCAAAGGCAGCAAAATCAAAACGCCCACCGTTATCGGAGCCATCCTCTCCCTCACCAACTGCCTCGACCGTCTGGATGTCCAAGTCACCGAACTCCTATCCGGTGCCACGGAACTGTTAATTGAATCACTCACCCAACGGTGTCCAAACTCGTGAAAAATAGCGGCGTCCCTCTCAGTCGCAGTGCTCGCAGGAGCCTGGTGGTGAAGGTTTCGCGATGGCGGGCGTAGTGCTCATTAAGCCGTGGCTTGCGTGATGATTTATGCAGGTTTCTGTGCGATTATGCTTGCTTCCTGTGTTGATAAATTTCGAAAAACTTTGTGCTCACTACATCTTTATTGCCCAGCGCCACGGCGTTATTCGCCATCCTGTGTGCTACAGGATCACCGTCACCATCAAGCTCAACCTCACTACGCCCACCGGGCAGCAAAGCTGTTCCGATGTGAGCCCCTTCCCCAAACGCAAGCGAACCCGAGCCATAGACCGATGCACCGGTGCCAGCCGCCATCGAGCCTGCACCGATGATGCCGTTCACATTACCGACACTCAGCGCGCTATCGACTTTCATGGTAACGGACTGAATCCGAGGGACGAGGTCATTTGCCAAATCCGCCATTGTGACCAACCTCGATCCGTTCACAAAAACACCGGCAGCACCCTGCTCATTGTTCGCCAGAAAATCCACCCCATCGGACGTAGGTCGCAGGCAACTGAGATCATCCGCCCGCTACGATCCGGAGCAACTCCACCACGTCGCCGGATTGCAGGGCGCGAGGCCATTCGTCGGGGCGGAGCGCGACACCGTTGAGTTCCACGAGAACGGTTCCACGAACGAAACCAAGGACGGCTACAAGCTCGGCGACCGTCGTTGCCGCCGTCGTGGAAGGGATTCCGTTGACCGTGATCATTGCGCCAGAATCGCCTTGTCCCAATCCTTCCACACGGGCTCGAATCCGCGACTTTGCAAAAGCCCTGCGATGTCCGCCGGGCTGCGCATGTCGGCGATCTGAAATTGCTCCGTCGCATGCCCCGTTTGCTCCGTCTCCACGCGGCGACCTTTTACCGTGAGGTGAAGGTCATCCTGCCCCTCGCCCGTGTAGCCGCCGGGCTCGGTGTGGCTTCCCGCGCTCATCATGGTGATTCCCAGCGGAAGCAACGCATCGCGCAAAGCAGCGGGCTCGCGCGTGCTGAGGACGATCCCCGTGTGCGGAAAACACAGCCGCATCGCGCAGACGACCTGCACCATCTCGCGGTCCGACAACTCATGCCGCGGCGCAAATTCTCCCGCGCACGGACGGAGCCGCGGCAGCGAGACGGTAAACTGCGCCCTCCAGCAACGGCGCATCAAATGATCCAGATGCGCTGCGAGCGCGAGCGCCTCCTGCTTCCACGGCGCGAGGCCAAACAGAGCGCCGATGCCGATGCGGCGGAACCCAGCATCATAAGCCCGCTCCGGGCACGCCAGACGCCAGTCGAAGTCGCGCTTTGGCCCCATCGTGTGCATTTCCGCGTATGTCGCACGATCGTAGGTTTCCTGATAAACCACCAGTCCCTCCGCACCCGCGCGCACTAGCGGCTCGTAGTCCGCCACTTCCATCGGCGCAACTTCCAACGCGATGGTTGGGATTTCCGGCACGAGCGCGCGGATGCACGCCTCCAGATATCCGTTGCTGACAAATTTCGGATGCTCCCCTGCCACCAGCAGCACATTGCGAAAGCCCTCCTTGGCCAGATGCCGCGCCTCCTTGGTCACACTTGCGACTTCGAGCGTCACCCGCAGAATCGGATTATCTCGCGAAAACCCGCAGTACGCGCAGTTGTTGATGCACTCATTGCTCAAATAAAGCGGTGCAAACAGCCGCATCGCGCGCCCGAAATTCCGGCGGGTCACGAGCGCGGACTCCTGCGCCATCGCCTCCAGTTCCGCATCGGACTTTGGCTCCAGCAAAGCGGAAAACTTTCGCAGTGCGGCGGATGGTTGTTTCGGAAAAATGATTTCGTCCGCGTATGACACGGCGTGCATATAGCCGCGAAACGGGTGTGATTAAAAGTGGAATTATCGGAAGCCCGGAGAAAGTAGCCCGCGAACCGGAGGTAGCCTGAAAGGCAAT
>JAYSTZ010000340.1:0-3782 GCA_043719365.1 Verrucomicrobiaceae bacterium
TCTCTTCCTTCATCGCCTCGGGTGGCGGCGGCGGTGGTGGTGGTGGTGGTGGAGCAGGCGGCAAAACCATTTGCACATACGTGGTCTCCTGTTTGCGGACGGGGGCATTGTCGCCTTTCGAGAATACCTTCACTCCGAATCCAATCCCCACGATTGAAAGGATGCCGACGATTACCGGCGGCCCCCATTTTTTGAATCCTGTGGCCTCCTCTTCGTCATCGCTCCAGCTCTCATGCGACGACTCAGGCTTGTTGACTGGCTTTAGTTGCGGGGGTGGCAGTGTTGCCACGTTTGTTTCATCTTCGTGTGAGTTCATGGGAATTTACTTTCCTCCTTTGGTTGCGATTCCGACGTTCAGGATTCCGGCTGCGCCGATGGCGTTCAGCGCATCCATGACGCTTTGATATTGAGCGACCGCGTCGCCTTTCAGCACCACCGGGAGGCTCGGATTCTCGGCGCGCGCTTTTGTCAGCCGGGATTCCAATTCCGCTGCTGTCACGGGCTCGGTGTTGAGGAAAATCTTGCCTTCGTTGTTGATGGTGACGGACTTGATTTTCTTCTCCGCGAGACTCTTCGTTGCGGCGCCGCCGGCGGGCAGGTCCACCTTCAATCCCTGCACGGAAGCCGTACACATGAGGATGAAGATGACGAGCAGTACATACGCAAGGTCGAGCATCGGGGTGATGTTGATGTCGTCGTAAGGTTTTTCGTCCTGGATTTGCATGGCTATTGACGGGTGATGGTGGCGAGGCCGACTTGGGCGATTTCGAGTTTACCGATGACGTTCAGCACTTCTACGACGGCGGCGTAACGGCTCACGCTTTCGCCTTTGACGATCACCTGGACCTTCGGGTTTTCGACCTTGGCCTGGGTGAGTCGCGCTTCGAGCTGCTGAATCGTCATTGGCTCGCGGTTGAGCCAGATCTTGTTCTGCGCATCGATCTGGATTGCCTGAATCTTATTCTCTTTCTGCTTCTTCGCCGGAGCATTGCTGCCCCGGGGAAGTGTGGCTTTCACGCCCTGCACCGTCGTCGTACACATGAGGATGAAGATCACGAGCAGCACATACGCGAGATCGAGCATCGGCGTGATGTTGATGTCGTCGTAAGGTTTTTCGTCTTGAAGTTGCATGATCGTTCCTCAGTTCGGGGTTCAGTCGTTGGATCCCTTTTCTTTGTAAAACTCGGCCATCTTCGTGACGAATTCGTCGATGAAGATGTGCATGTCGTCCTTCGCGTCTTTCACGCGGGAAAGGATGTAGTTGTAGCCAAACAGCGCGGGAATCGCGACGGCCAGCCCAGCCACCGTGGCGAGCAGCGCGGCGGCGATTCCGGGTGCGATGGCGGTCACGTTCACTTCGCCGGCGGCTGCCACACCGGCGAACGTCGTCATGACTCCGATGACGGTGCCGAGCAGCCCGAGGAACGGACCGCCCGAGATACAAATGGTCAGCAACACGATCAACGCGCTGATCTTCTGCGATTCGCGGACGAGCCCGCCGTCGAGCGCGGCGCGGATGGCCTGAATCGAGCGGCCCGCCAGGCCGCGGCGCACGCCTTGTTCGCGGTCAGCCTTCATGCGGTGCCGGATTTCCTCCACGCCGATGTGGTAGATGCGGTAAACGGATGACTTACGGAGCTTCTTCGCGTTCTCCTTTGTCACGCGCCCGCCCAGCGACTTCGACGCCTCGGCGTCGTCGCTGTCGAGAATCGTCAGGTCCGAAGCGACGTGCCGCCATTGCTTCATGAAGATCTCATTCCCCTTTGAGACGCCGTTCAAGTAACGGACTTTCGCATACATCACGTACCAACTGATGACGAACATCACCGCCAGAATGATGATGACCGCCCAGCCGTCGTGAGTGAGGTTGTTGATGATGACCGCGAAGTCGCCCGTCTTCGTCCAGCTCAGCCAGTCCTTCTTGATTTCAGGATTGCCGAACCGGATAAAATTCTGCCCCTTCTCGCCGCTCTGGCCGTTCGCTGCGAGCGACACCCATCCCGCCGGACGCGCAACTTTGTGAATTTGCAGCTCATCCATTTCGCCCACAAATCCCACCGCTCCAGGCTGCGTGTCACCGCCGAGCGTGATTGGGGTATTCATGCCGGACATGCCCGCACCGACTGCGGTCACCTGTTCGCCATTGATGTAGAGCGTCGTCTTCGAGGCTTCGCTCACCACTGCGATGTGCGCCCATGACCCGACGGTGAAAGGCTGGTCTTTCGCCTCCGCACGTTTGCCGTCGATTTCAAGATAGGGAATGAGCCCGTTTGCACCGAGGGCGAACGTCTTCGTTCCCTCGCGGCGACTGAGGATGATTGCGTCTGCTTTTCCCACCGCGACTTTCACCCATGCCGAAATCGTCACCGGACCATTGTCCACCCACAGGAGCGAAGGCTTGGCAGGAATGGACACCGCGTCCTTGCCCTTAAACTCAACACCCGAGCCGATGAAGGAACCCTCGGAAGCTCCGCCCGCAGAATCCGCAGCATTGCCGTTTTTCGTCGCATCGTTCGCCGCAGCACCCGTTTCGCTGAAGTGGAACACCAGCGCGGCGTCGGCGTCGAAAGAGCCTTTCATGTCTTCGGTCTTGGTCGCCTTAGGATCGGTCGAGAGCAGGTACATCCAGAATGTTGTTTTCCCGTTCGGCTTCACGTCGGGAAGCTTCACCCACACCATCGCTTCGAGGAAATCGACGTTCAGTTTTTCGATATGAAACGGGAGCGGCGTCTTGTCGTCGTCCGCTACAAACCGAAGGTCGCTGAAATCGGGTTTTGCGCCCGTGGGCCAGTTGCCCTCAGAGAATCGCAAAAGCACTGTCGTCCCGCCAATCGGCTCGGTGATATTTCCCGCTGCGGCGGTCGTATCGATGGTGATTTGCTTGCGCGTCGTCCACGCATCGTTCCACCACGTGCTATCGGCCGCAAAAGCAGCAGTGCTCAATGTGAAAAGGGCCATCGCGCCTGCGAGCAGCCTGGAGAAAATCGTCTTGGTTCGTTGGGTATCCATGAATGGTAAGTCTGAAAAAGTGAGTTAAAAATCGGAGCCGAAGCGGAAGTTCACGCGCGGGTCATGTGCTTTCGTGTTCGTGAGAGAGGTGAGCGGAAGGGCGAACTCCAACATTCCGCTAAAATGGTTCCAGAGGCGGATTTCCGACCCAAACCCTGTACTGGCGAGCCGGAAGCTCGAATCCTGCGAAGGCAGCGTGTCGTGAAGTGTGAGAGTGCCCGCGTCGAAGAAGCCGTAGAACCGCCATTCGTGGCCGGTTTCGTCGTCCGCGTTTTTCGGGTCCCCGCCCTTTTTTGTCTTCGGCAAAAGGGACGGAGTGCGAAGCTCTATAGTGGTAAAAAGACCGCTGTCGCCCTGGGCTTCCGCTTCGAGGTAGCCGCGCGCCGTGCCGATGCCGCCGCCGCTGAATTGCTCGCTGTTCACGAGCGGCTGGTCGCCCGCCTGGCCGTGGATTTTCGCGTAAAGTTCCCAGTCTTTCGGGAGCTTTTGCGTGTGTGCGAGACTCCCGCGAATATAGATAAAATTGCCGTCCGCACCGAACCGGTTGCGCTCCAGACTCGTCTGTGTGCTCCCCGTTCCGCGGAGCCCGACGGTGAGGCCAATGGTCAGCTCGGTCGTGCCGGTTTCCACTCGCTCCGTGGCGGTCGGGTCTTTGTCCGTCGGCGCAGCGACTTCCTTGGTGTGGACCCACGTTCCATCCCACGTCGCATTGACCGGGTAGTAGGAAATCGGCGTCACATCGGTGGCTCCGGCGATGATCACATTTTGGTCGA
>JAYSTZ010000035.1:0-4873 GCA_043719365.1 Verrucomicrobiaceae bacterium
GTAAATCTCGTTCAGGCGACTATCGACGGGCACCTCAACATGTTCTGGCGCAGCGGCGACATCGATCACTTCTCCGTCCCGGCTACCTCCGATGAACTCGATTAAATATGTGGATTCAGGCATGGCGGAAGTTTGGACGCACGCACCACGCAATTGTTCATCGCTCACAAAAAAGGACTCTCACGATGGCGGCTAAGATCGACCAGCGCCGAGTGTTGTATGGGGAAATGCGCCACAACTACCGCTTTCAAATTTACCGGATCAAAGCGGGCAAGGCTGAGCATTTTCAATTGAGGATCGGGATGGATTGGGGGCACGTCACCGAATTCATTCCTGCGCACCGTTCTGCCTTTGGACGACCTCTGGAACTGGAAACCCAGCACCCGACTGAGGTGGATGCTAGCCTGGAGTTGAGCCGTCTGCTGGAGTGGATCGACGGGCGAGCGGCGTGATCAACTGCTCGGCGCGGAGGCGTCCCGCATTTCTTTCACGCAATCATGGGCCGCTTTGATCGCGGCTGATTGACGCTGAAAAATCTCACGAAGATTCGCAGGCAGGTCGAGATCCAGGGCTTTTCGGTATTCAGCCACGGCGCTGTCCTCTCCGCGTTCACATTCGACGAGAATGCTGTGCGTGTTCCGACCAGCTACCGCTGTCTTCAGGTTGATCCATCCCCGGTGCAAAGCCCCTCCCACACTGCTGGTGTTTTCGGGTTTATGGTCGCCCAGCGAACGAGAAGCGCTCTGAAGTTCGCCGGTAAACTTGGCTCGCTGCAGGGATTATTCGTTAAAGAGTTTCTTCGCCTCCGCGTCGTCCACATTTTCGGCGGCTGTGAGAAAGCCCTCTTGGCCGTCTCGGCATGTTTGGATGAGTTCGTTGATCGTCAGGCGGAGGTCGGAGTTGGTTTCCATATTCGATCTCAAATCGTGGGTGGCATGGGGCCTGCGCTTTTCCGGCGGTGAAGCAGATCACCAATTGGGTGTCATCATATCGCGGCGGTGTTGGTAGGAAATTCAGAATCTCGTCCCTGTCGCCAAGATCAGGTTGAAGAACTGCCGAGGCCGCGCAGCCGGTTATGCGAACATTGGCGGGGGCGCGAGCGGGCGGTTTCCCCCGTTTCCGCACGTAGGCCAACACCAGCCCTCGCCGGTGTTCCTGTCGCTCATTTCAATCCGTGAAGGACTTCCCAAATTAGAGCAATAGTGCCAAGCGCGACGAACATCATTGGGAAGTATCCCACGGTTAAGATTTAGCCTCGATTGCGTTCACGGTAACGGCCATGCCGAGCAGGAAACCGAAGAGAACGAGAAGGATGGACATGCCTCAAGTTCGCTAGCGACGCGTCTATTGGCCCGCCGCCTCGCATTTGCCGACTGCTTTGCTTCAGACTGCGGCGAGGTTGATCGTGGATTTGGCGAGCTTGGTGAGCTTTTTGTCGGTCGCCTGCTCTTCGTCGAGCGTCTGCTGGAGCACCTTCGCGCTTTCCTTGTCACCCAGGGTCTCGGCGTAGGTCCGGGCACAGCCGTAGCCCGCCATCTCATAGTGCTCCACCCGCTGCGCGGCAGCGATCAGACCGGCATCGCGCACCTCCTCGTCAGCTTCCTCCTCGATCATTTCGTCGCCTTCCTTCAACACCCCTTCCATGCCTTTGCACTTCGGGCCACGGGTCGTCTGCTGGTGTTTGGCGAGGAGCTTTTCCAGCCGGACGGCGTGCTCCTTGGTTTCTTCGAGATGCTGGGCAAAACCGGCCTTCAGTTCGGCGTTGGAGGCAGCTTTGACCATCTTGGGCAGAGCCTTGATGATTTGCTTCTCGGCGCTGTATAGGTCTTTAAGTTCGAGGATGAAGAGGTCTTTGAGAGTTTGGAGTTCCATAGACCGATTCATCGCCGAGGCCTAGCAGGGCGGTCGTAAAAAATTGCCACTGAGGGATGGTCCATGAAATTTACTCGGGTGCAGAGCCACACCCAGTCTTAAAACTCGTCTCTTCGAACGATGCAAAGATTGCAACCGCAGACGCGACTTTCTTTTCGCAGGCAGAAGAGAAAAAGCGCCGGTGGGCTCACATTCCCAGAAGGGAGCAGTCACCCACCGACGCAGATTTTTTAAGGAGTGCTCGTTAGTGCCCGACCATTTTCCACACGACGAAGACGACCACGGCCAAGCCGAGCCCGCCGCCGAAAAGCCAGACGAGGAACGCTGGGCCAGCAGCGGCGCGTTCGCGATATTCTGCGAGTTTGGTTTTCATGTCCAAAGAATCGGGGCGCGAGGAAAAGTGGATGCTCAAAAAAAGAGCACCGGCAGGTGGGAAGTATCGCCTTGGCTGACAAGGCATCCGCAGCGCCGGTGCAAAGAAGTGAAGGCGGAGCGGGTCACTTTTGGTCACGTAGGATTTGGGGACCACGCCCGTCTTCATTTAAGGAATCGCGCGCCCGCCAAAAGTGGATGCAGATCATTCGATTCTTCCAGGAATCAAAAACATTGCAGGAGTTCACGGATAGTGTTCACCTGCACACATGCCCGCGAGATTCGTCTTCCACATCCGTCCGATCTCCGTCGATGAAAGTTTTGAGATCGACTGCGAGGGTGTGCTCAAAGATCCGCTGAAGACTGATCGACTGTTTGAAGCCGTCGTCAAAGCCACAATGCTCGGGCGGGATTTGCATGCAGAGATTCAGATCCTCGGCCTCGATGGGCTTCCAGTGGAGGTGCTCAATCTCGATCATCAACTCGTGCTCGCGCACTGCGGATGAAGACAATCACCGAATACCGACCGATGATCTTCTCGGAGATGGCAGCACATGGAGAGAGGAGATCGATCCGACGCCGACAGCTTTTGCTGAACGCCGCACTCGTCACCGGCTATTCTGCTCTCGGCCTTGGGATCATCTGCTCCACCGGCTACATGCCCTGGCACTGGCAGTTCTGGTTGATGTTCGCGCCGGTCTTCGTGGCGGGAGAAGCGGTTGTTCATGCGCTGCGGCGATGAGCGGGTTGAGCAATGAGGAGCGATCCAAGCTCCAGCGGCTCGGCCTGTCCCTCACGCGCATTCAGCGGGATGTTGAGCAAGCGAAGGAACAGCTTTGCGCGTTGGAATCTTCACTCGATCCCCGCGTGACGAATTGGAAATGCGACGGCTGCGGATACCGGAAGAATTTCACCAAACCCGCTTCGGTGGTCGCCTGTGATTCATGTCCACGCTGTCAGGGAAGCAAGTTCTCGCCGGCGGTGGAGTGACGAGATATTGAGCGCCAATGTCTCGGGTGATCTTCCACGTTGATATGGATGCGTTTTTCGCTTCGGTCGAACAACGGGATCATCCCGAATATCGCGGCCAGCCGGTAATCGTGGGTTCACCGCCAGATCAACGTGGTGTGGTCTGTGCGGCCAGCTATGAGGCCCGGAAGTTCAAGGTGCGGTCGGCCATGCCCTCACGCACTGCCGCGATGCTGTGCCCTCGTGGGATCTTCGTGCGTCCACGGATGGATGCGTATCGAGCGGAGTCGGCGGCGATCATGGAAATCCTCCGAACCGTCACCCCGGTCATCGAGAAGGTTTCCGTCGATGAAGCATATCTCGACCTCAGCGCCTCATTTGAAAGCGCCGCCGATGAGGATGACGCACTTGAGGCCGCTTTGCCGATGGCGCGGGACATCAAACAACGAATCGCCGACCAGAGACATCTCACCGCGAGCATCGGCGTGGGTGCGAACAAGTTCCTGGCGAAGCTCGGCAGCGATTTTCAAAAGCCGGACGGACTGACGTTAATTCGAGAGCATGAGAAAGTGGAATTCCTCAAGCCGCTCTCCGTGCGCTCGATTCATGGCGTTGGTCCGGTGACGGCTCAGGCTCTCGAAGCCAAGGGGTTGATGACCATCGGCGACCTCCAAGCCACAGCCTTCAATCTCCACGGCATCGTCGGTTCGTTCGCTGAGAGTTTGCGGGCGCGAGCCTTTGGAATCGATGACCGGCCCGTGGACACCAGCGATGAGCGCAAGAGCATCAGCGCGGAGAATACTTTCCTGCACGACACCGAGGATCGACCGACATTGCGGGTGGCGCTCAAGGAGATGGCGACGGACGTGGCTCAGACCTTGGAGGAGAACGGAATTGGTGCGATGACGATTCAAGTGAAAGTCCGCTACAGCGATTTCACCACGCTCACGCGCCAGATCCGACTGGAAGAGCCGGTGGCCACGGTGCGAGAAATCTACCGCCTTGCTCAATTTCTACTGGCCCGAGATCGTTTGGTGAAGAGTCCATTGCGATTGCTTGGCATTGGGGCCACCACGCTCGTTCCACCCGCCCGACATCAGCTCCTTCTGCCGATTTGAAACCCACCCGATGGAACAAACGCGCCTCATCTCATGGAACTGCAAAGGTGCGTTTCACCGGAAACATCACCTCGTCACGGCGTTGAGCCCAGACGTGCTGATTGTTCCGGAGTGTGAACGAATGATCGAATTGCCAGCGGAACTCGGATCTCGATCAACCTCGTCGTTTCACTGGTTCGGCAGCAATCCACGAAAGGGATTGGCGGTCATGTCCTTCGGTGAATACCAGGTCGAGCCTCTCGATGTCGGTGAAACTCCAAAATGGGTGGTGCCCTTGAGGGTGAGCGGACCACACGAATTCATCCTCTTCGCGGTGTGGACGGTGCCATCGCATGACCTGGGGTCCTACGTGCTGCCGTTGTTTGAAGCACATCGCCTATATCAGCAGCGCTGGCCGGGAGCTGAGATTGTTTGGGCGGGCGACTTCAACGCGAACTTCCTCTTCGACAAGCCCGGCCGCCGCTACAAGTTTCGAGACTTCGTCGGTGAACTCGAAGCGGATGGGATTCACAGCCTCTACCACGCGCAGTCGGGATGTAAGC